>NZ_CAWNZT010000406.1:0-2369 GCF_963878965.1 Aeromonas sp. HMWF015
CCGCCAATCGCACCCCACGTGCCCCCGAGACCCACCCGCTCACCTGGCGGCTACGTGATGACGGCCAGCCGGTGTGGCTGGAGGAGTATCAGGCCAAGCAGGGCTATGAAGCGGTGCGCAAAGCGCTTGGCCAGATGAGCCCGGACGAGATCGTCAGCACCGTCAAGGATGCCGGTCTCAAGGGGCGTGGCGGCGCGGGCTTCCCCACAGGTGTGAAGTGGGGGCTGATGCCCAAAGACGAGAGCATGAACATCCGCTACCTGCTCTGCAACGCCGACGAGATGGAGCCCAACACCTGGAAAGATCGCCTGCTGATGGAGCAACTGCCCCACCTGCTGATCGAGGGGATGATCATCTCGGCCCGGGCGCTCAAAGCCTATCGCGGCTATATCTTCCTGCGCGGCGAATATGTGGATGCTGCCATCCACCTGCGCCGTGCGGTGGAAGAGGCCAAGGCCGCCGGTCTACTGGGCAAGAACATTCTGGGATCCGGTTTTGACTTCGAGCTGTTCGTCCACACCGGCGCCGGCCGCTACATCTGTGGCGAAGAGACGGCCCTTATCAACTCGCTGGAAGGGCGACGCGCCAACCCGCGCGCCAAACCCCCCTTCCCCGCAGTTTCCGGCGTCTGGGGCAAACCCACCTGCGTCAACAACGTCGAAACCCTCTGCAACGTCCCCGCCATCATCGGCAACGGGGTCGCCTGGTATCAGGGGCTGGCGCTGCCGGGCTCGGAAGATCACGGCACCAAGCTGATGGGCTTCTCCGGCAAGGTGAACAACCCCGGGGTCTGGGAGCTGCCCTTTGGCATCACCGCCCGCGAGCTGTTTGAAAATTACGCCGGTGGGATGAAGAGCGGCTATCGCCTGAAAGCCTGGCAACCGGGCGGCGCGGGCACCGGCTTCCTGCTGCCGGAGCACCTCGATGCCCAGATGTATACCGCCGGTATCGGCAAGGTCGGTACCCGGATGGGGACCGGCCTCGCCATGGCGGTGGATGACTCCATCAGCATGGTCTCCCTGCTGCGCAACATGGAGGAGTTCTTCGCCCGCGAGTCGTGTGGCTGGTGCACGCCCTGTCGCGATGGCCTGCCCTGGAGCGTCAAGCTGCTACGGGCACTGGAACGTGGCGAAGGGCAATCCGGCGATCTGGCGACTCTGGAACAACTCTGCGGTTTCCTTGGCCCGGGCAAGACATTCTGCGCCCACGCACCGGGCGCCGTCGAGCCGCTCGCCAGCGCCATCAAATATTTCCGCTCCGAATTCGAGGCTGGGATCAAAGGCAGCGGTGATAACCGCAAGCCGGTCAAAGGGATCCAGCCCAATCTGCTGGGCGAGCGCTGGTAACGACACCACAGATTTCACAAAACAGGTTTCAGGGAAGTTGTATGGCAACCATTTATGTAGACGGCAAAGAGTACGAGGTAGACGGAGCAGATAACCTGCTGCAAGCCTGTCTGTCGCTGGGTCTGGACGTCCCCTATTTCTGCTGGCATCCGGCGCTGGGTAGCGTTGGCGCCTGCCGCCAGTGTGCAGTCAAACAGTATCAGAATGCCGATGACAAGCGCGGTCGTCTGGTCATGTCCTGCATGACCCCGGCCACCGATGGCAGCTACATCGCCATCGAGGATGAAGAGGCTAAAGAATTTCGCAAGAGCGTGGTGGAGTGGCTGATGACCAACCACCCCCACGACTGCCCGGTGTGTGAAGAGGGCGGCGCCTGCCACCTGCAGGACATGACGGTGATGACAGGCCACAACAGCCGTCGCTACCGCTTCACTAAACGCACCCACCAGAATCAGGAGCTGGGCCCCTTCATCGGTCACGAGATGAACCGCTGCATCGCCTGCTACCGCTGCGTCCGTTACTACAAGGATTATGCCGGTGGCGAGGATCTCGGGGTCTATGGTGCCCACGACAACGTCTATTTCGGGCGGGTCGAGGATGGCACCCTGGAGAGTGAATTTTCCGGCAACCTGGTGGAGGTCTGCCCCACCGGCGTCTTCACCGACAAGACCCACTCCGAGCGTTACAACCGCAAGTGGGACATGCAATTTGCCCCCAGCATCTGCCAGCAATGCTCCGTGGGCTGCAACATCAGTCCGGGCGAGCGTTATGGCGAGCTGCGCCGCATCGAAAACCGCTTCCACGGCAGCGTCAACCACTACTTCCTTTGTGACCGTGGCCGCTTTGGCTATGGCTATGTCAATCTGGCCGACCGCCCGCGCCAACCGCTGCTCAAAGATGGCAACGACCAGCTGACCATCACGGTCGATGGCGCCCTCAACCGAGCCGCCGATGCCCTGCGCACGGCCCGCGGCCTCATCGGCATCGGCTCGCCCCGCGCCTCGCTGGAGAGCAACTTTGCCC
>NZ_CAWNZT010000406.1:2379-19264 GCF_963878965.1 Aeromonas sp. HMWF015
GGCCGACAAGCTGCACGCCCCCTATGCCGATCAGGCGCGCATTGGCTTTGCCATCGCCAACCTGCTCGACCCGGCCGCACCGGCCGTGGCCGACCTCTGCCCCGAGCAGCAGGCACAAGCGACTCGCTGGGCCGAGCTGCTCGGCAACGCCAGGAAGCCGCTCATTATTGCAGGCTCCAGTGCCCGCGATGTGGCGCTGCTTGAGGCGGCCAGCAACATTGCCCGCGCCCTGAAAGGCCGAGGACTGGAAGCCAACATCGCGCTGGTTGGCCAGGAGGCCAACTCGCTGGGGCTGGCCATGCTGGGCGCTCAAACCTTGTCAGACAAGCCGCTCGAAGCCGCCCTTGCGCGTATCGAGGCCGAAGAGGGGTTGGCGCTGGTTGCCCTGGAGAACGATCTCTACCGCCGCGCGCCGCGCAACCGGGTGGATGCTGCACTGGCACGGCTGCAGCACCTGCTGGTCATCGACCATCAAGCGACCCCGACCGCCAACAAGGCTGATCTGGTGCTGCCAGCGGCCAGTTTTGCCGAAGCCGATGGCACCTTGGTCAATATGGAAGGGCGCGCCCAGCGCTTCTTCCAGGTCTATGCACCCGCCTTTTACAACGCCGATATTCAGGTGCGTGAAGGGTGGCGCTGGCTGGCGGCGCTGCAAGGGGCGATCGAACGCAAGCCACTGCGCTGGCAGAACTTCGACCAGGTCAACCATGACTGTGCCACCAGCAATCCGCTGCTGGCTACCATGCTGGAAGCGGCGCCCAATGCAGGCTTGCGGATCCGTGGCATGCGGTTGGCCCGTGAGCCGCATCGTTACAGCGGTCGCACCTCCATGCTGGCGGATCAGAACGTCAGCGAGCCGCGGGTAGCGCAAGATCCCGACTCCCCCTTCAACTTCTCCATGGAAGGGTATGCCGGAGCCCGTCAGCCGCTGTCGCAAGTACCGTTCGCCTGGGCGCCGGGCTGGAACTCTCCCTCCGCCTGGAACAAGTTCCAGGATGAAGTGGGTAGCAAACTGCGTGCTGGCGATCCGGGTCGCCGTCTGCTGGAAGCAACAGACCCGCAGGCAGAAGGCAAGGAGCTGCTCGGCTGGTTCACCACCATCCCCGCCCCCTTCAAGGCCGCAGAGGCGCTGCAAGTGGTCAATTATGCCCAGCTGTTTGGCGGCGAGGAGCTCTCCGCTCGCAGCCCGGTCATTCAGGCCCGGATGAACGAACCCGAGCTGGTGCTCAATCCCCTTGATGCGCAACGTCTGGCCCTCCACGGGGGCAGTCTGGTCTCCTTCTCCTGGGGAGGTAGCCACTGGCAACTGCGTCTGCGGCTTAGCGAGCAGCTGAGCGCCGGTCTGGTGGGGCTCCCCCTTGGGGTGAACGGCCTGCCGACGGCCCTGCAACAAGCCTCAATCACTAACCTGCAGGAGGTGATCGCATGAGCGAGTCGCTGATCGATCTGTTGCTGGAGGTGGGCAAGGCACTGATCGTGCTGGTGGGGATCGTGGGGGCTGGCGCCTTCATGAGCTTCATCGAGCGCCGTCTGCTGGCCCTGTGGCAGGATCGCTACGGCCCCAACCGGGTGGGGCCGTTTGGTCTGTTCCAGCTGGCCGCCGACATGATCAAGATGTTCTTCAAGGAGGACTGGATCCCGCCGTTCGCTGATCGGCGGATCTTTATCCTGGCCCCCATCATCGCCTTCACTGCCTTTATTCTGGCGTTTGCGGTGGTGCCCATCACCCCCACCTGGGGCGTGGCGGATCTCAATGTGGGGCTGCTCTACATCCTGGCCATCGCAGGGCTGGCGGTCTATGCGGTGCTGTTCGCCGGCTGGTCGAGCAACAACAAATACTCATTGCTCGGCAGCTTGCGCGCCTCGGCCCAGACCCTCTCCTACGAGGTGTTTCTCGGGCTCTCCCTGATGGGGATTGTGATCCAGACCGGCAGTTTCAACCTGCGGGATATCGTCGAGGCACAGGCAGACTTGTGGAACGTGGTGCCCCAGATTTTGGGCTTTGTCACCTTCCTGTTTGCCGGTGTCGCCGTCACCCACCGTCACCCGTTCGATCAGCCAGAAGCCGAGCAGGAGCTCGCCGACGGCTATCACATCGAGTATGCGGGGATGAAGTGGGGTCTCTTCTTCGTGGGCGAATATATCGGCATCGTGCTGATCTCCTCGCTCATCGTGACCCTCTTCTTCGGTGGCTGGCACGGCCCCTGGCTGCCCCCCTTCATCTGGTTTGCCCTGAAGACCGCCTGTTTCATGGTGTTCTTCATCCTGCTGCGGGCCTCCCTGCCTCGCCCGCGCTTTGACCAGGTGATGTCGTTTGGCTGGAAAGTCTGCTTGCCGCTGACCCTGATCAATATGCTGGTCACCGCGGCAGTTGTACTGATAAGTACGCAGTGAGGCACTCAATATGAAAATTGTTAGCATTATTCAGGGTGTCGGCACCCAGTTACGCAGTCTGGCCATGGTCTTCTCCCATGCCTGGCGGCCCCGTGAAACCCTCAACTATCCGGAACAGGCTGTCTATGCGGCCCCCCGCTACCGCGGTCGCATCGTGCTGACCCGCGACCCCGACGGGGACGAGCGCTGCGTGGCCTGCAACCTCTGCGCTGTTGCCTGCCCGGTCGGCTGCATCTCGCTGCAAAAATCCGAGCGGGAAGATGGTCGCTGGTATCCGGAGTTCTTTCGCATCAACTTCTCTCGCTGCATCTTCTGCGGCCTGTGTGAAGAGGCTTGCCCCACCACCGCCATCCAGCTGACACCGGATTTCGAGATGGGTGAGTATCGCCGCCAGGATCTGGTGTACGAGAAGGAAGATCTGCTGATCAGCGGGCCCGGCAAATACCCGGACTACAACTTCTATCGCATGAGCGGGATGGCCATCGACGGCAAGCCGAAAGGGGACGCCGAAAACGAAGCCAAACCCATCGATGTCAAGAGCCTGCTGCCCTGAGGAGTCAATCATGGAACTGGCATTTTATGCCTCGGCCCTGGTGGCCATTTACAGCACGCTGCGGGTGATCAGCACCAGCAATCCCATGCATGCGCTGCTCAATCTCATCATCTCCCTCATCGCCGTGGCCATGATCTTCTTCTGCCTGGGTGCCGCCTTTACGGGCGCCCTGCAGGTGATCGTCTACGCCGGCGCCATCATGGTGCTGTTCGTGTTCGTGGTGATGATGCTGAACCTGGGGAGTGCCCAGGCACAGGAGAAAAAGTGGCTCACCCCCATGACCTGGGGGGGGCCTGCCCTGCTCTCGTTGATCCTGCTGGGCTTTCTGGCCCACGGCATTCTCGGGGTGAGCGGGGGCCTGCTCGGAGTGACCGAGGTGACCGCCAAGCAGGTGGGTGTCGAACTCTTTGGCCCCTATGTGCTGGCGGTGGAGCTTGCCTCCATCCTGCTGCTGGCGGGTCTGGTAACCGCCTATCACCTGGGTCGGGAAGAGAAGAGCGGTGAAGTGCTCTCCGTCCCGCGCTCCGCATCCCGTTCTGCACAAGAAGGAGGTCAGCAATGAATGGAATCCCCATGGAGCACGGCCTCCTGCTGGCCGCGGTGCTCTTCTGCATCGGCTTGTGCGGTCTGCTGATCCGCCGCAACCTGCTCTATATCCTGATGAGTATCGAGATCATGATGAATGCCTCGGCACTGGCGTTTGTGGTGGCGGGTAGCCGCTGGGCTCAGGCCGATGGCCAGATCATGTATATCCTGGTGATTTCTCTGGCGGCAGCGGAGGCCAGTATCGGCCTCGCCCTGTTACTGCTGCTCTATCGTCGTTACCACACCCTGAACGTGGACACTGTGAGCGAGATGCGCGGATGAGCCTCTTATATCTGACTTTTCTATTTCCGCTGCTGGGATGGCTGGTGCTGGCCTTCTCCCTCGGCCGGTTTGGCGAGCGTACCTCGGCGCTGATCGGGGTAGGCTCCATTGGCCTGTCGGCCCTCACTACCCTGTGGGTGGGCATCGACTTTCTGGGCAACCCGCCCGAGGGAGGCGTCTATGTCCAGCGCCTGTGGCAATGGATGGCGGTGGGCAACTTTACCCCGAGCTTCTCGCTGGCACTGGATGGCCTGTCGCTGACCATGCTGGGGGTGGTGACCGGGGTGGGTTTCTTTATCCACCTGTTCGCCTCCTGGTATATGCGCGAGGAAGAGGGCTACTCCCGCTTCTTTACCTACACCAACCTCTTTATCGCCAGCATGCTGTTTCTGGTGCTGGCCGATGACCTGCTGTTTGTCTACCTCGGCTGGGAAGGGGTGGGGCTGTGCAGCTATCTGCTGATCGGCTTCTACTACAAGGATCGCAACAACGGCGCGGCGGCCCTCAAGGCCTTTATCGTGACCCGCGTGGGTGATGTCTTCCTCGCCATCGGTCTGTTTATCCTTTATCACGAACTGGGCACCCTCAATATTCACGATCTGCTGGTGCGCGCGCCGACCCTGTTTGCCGAGGGCTCCCCTGCCCTGTCGCTGGCCTGCCTGATGCTCTTGGGTGGAGCGGTCGGCAAATCGGCCCAGCTGCCGCTGCAAACCTGGCTGGCGGATGCGATGGCAGGCCCGACCCCTGTCTCAGCGCTGATCCACGCCGCCACCATGGTGACCGCCGGTGTCTACCTGATTGCCCGTACCCACGGCCTGTTCTTGCTGGCGCCAGAGATCCTCCATCTGGTCGGGCTGGTTGGCGCCATCACCCTGGTGCTGGCAGGCTTTGCCGCGCTGGTTCAGACCGATATCAAGCGGATCCTCGCCTACTCAACCATGAGCCAGATTGGCTACATGTTCCTGGCACTGGGTGTTGGCGCATGGGAAGGGGCCATCTTCCACCTGATGACCCACGCCTTCTTCAAGGCGCTGCTGTTCCTCTCCGCCGGTGCCGTTATCGTTGCCTGCCACCACGAGCAGAACATCTTCAAGATGGGCGGCCTGCGCAAGAGCCTGCCGCTGGTCTATGCCTGCTTCCTGGTGGGTGGTTCGGCGCTGGCCGCGCTGCCGCTGGTCACCTCCGGTTTCTACAGTAAGGACGCCATTCTGTGGCAAGTAGAAGCCTCTGGCCAAAGCGCTCTGCTGTGGGCTGGTCTGGCAGGTGCATTCCTCACCTCCCTCTATACCTTCCGGCTGATCTTTATCGCCTTCCATGGCAAAGAGCAGACCAAAGCCCACGCCGGTCACGGTCTGGCTCACCATCTGCCGCTACTGGTACTGCTGGTGCTCTCCACCAGCATCGGGGCACTTATCACCCCGCCACTGGCAGGTGTGCTGCCCGCAGGCCCGGGTGATCATATCGAAGAGGGTCGCCATGCGCTGGAGATCACCTCCGGCATCATTGCCATCGCAGGCATTGCGCTGGCCGCCTTCCTGTTCCTCGGTGAGCGCCGACTGGCCACCTCGATTGCCAACAGTGCGCCGGGCCGTCTGCTCAGCACCCTCTGGTTCAACGCCTGGGGCTTTGACTGGCTCTACGACCAGCTGTGGGTCAAGCCCTATCTGCTGGCTACCCGTCTGGTCGGGCAGGATCCGCTGGACTGGATGATGGGCCTGCCCGCCTGGTTTGCCCTGCGTGGCAACCAGTTGCTGGCCTGGACAGTGACCGGCAAGTTGCGCTGGTATGCCGCTTCCATGGGGATCGGTGCCGCACTGGTGCTGGCACTGCTGCTACTGGGGTAAACGCGATGAACAACACGAAAATCGTACAGCCGGGCTGTTTGCCGACCTTGATGGAACAGGGCGTGCAATCTCATATGAACTTGAACGAGAGCTGATACCGTGACCTTACTCTGGATCTTGTTAATTCCTTTTATCGGCGGCTTGCTCTGCTGGCAGATGGAGCGTCTCGGCGGGCAGTTTGTCCGCTGGGTTGCCCTCCTCTCCATGAGCGCCAGCCTGCTGCTCTCCTGTGCCATCTGGCTAAGTGGTGACTTCTCTCTTGCCACCACCGGCCTCGATAGCGCGGGCGTCACTGGTGCCGCTTCCCCATGGGCTGCCGAATGGCGTCTGCCCTGGATCCCCCGCTTCGGCATCTCCCTGCATCTGGCAGTGGATGGCTTGTCACTGCTGATGGTCATCCTCACCTGCTTTATCGGGGTGCTGGCCATCCTCTGTTCGTGGAAAGAGATCGTGCAACGCATCGGCTTCTTCCACCTCAACCTGCTCTGGATCCTGGGTGGCGTGCTCGGCGTCTTTATGGCGCTGGACCTGTTCCTCTTCTTCTTCTTCTGGGAGATGATGCTGGTTCCCATGTACTTCCTGATTGCGCTCTGGGGCCACTCGGTCACTGACGGCAAATCACGGATCAACGCGGCGACCAAGTTCTTCATCTACACCCAGGTGAGCGGCCTTATCATGCTGGTGGCCATCATCGGGCTGGTGCTGACCCACCAGCATGCCACCGGTGTCTTCACCTTCAACTATCTGGACCTGCTCAATACCCCGATGAGCAAGGGTGTACAGTGGCTGCTGATGCTGGGCTTCTTTATCGCCTTTGCGGTCAAGATGCCGCTGGTGCCGCTGCACGGCTGGCTGCCGGATGCCCACAGTCAGGCACCGACCGCAGGCTCCGTAGATTTGGCCGGGATCTTGCTGAAAACCGCCGCCTACGGTCTGCTGCGCTTCGCCCTGCCGCTGTTCCCCGAAGCCTCTGCCGAATTTGCCCCCTACGCCATGGTGCTGGGCCTGATCGGCATCGTCTACGGCGCCATCGTGGCGTTCGGCCAGACTGACATCAAACGGCTGGTGGCCTACACCAGCATCTCCCACATGGGCTTTGTGATGATCGCCATCTACTCGGGTAGCGAGCTGGCACTGCAGGGCGCCGTGGTGCAGATGATCGCCCACGGCCTTTCTGCCGCCGGTCTCTTTATCCTCTGTGGTCAACTTTATGAGCGGTTGCATACCCGGGATCTGCGCCAGATGGGCGGCCTGTGGGGACGCCTGCGCTATCTGCCGGGCGTGATGCTGTTCTTCTCGGTGGCGTCACTCGGCATGCCAGGCACTGGCAACTTCGTCGGCGAGTTCCTGATCCTGGTCGGCAGTTTCCAGGTTGCCCCGGTCATCACGGCAGTCGCCACCTTCGGTCTGGTGCTGGCCTCGGTCTACTCCCTCATCATGCTGCAGCGCGCCTGCTTTGGCCCCGCCAAGGATGAAAGCATCCTGAAAGGACTGGATCGCCGCGAGCTGACCATGATGATGGTGATCGCGGGCCTGCTGGTACTGCTTGGCCTCTATCCCCAACCCGTGATTGATACCGCCAGCAGCAGCCTTATCAACGTGCTGCACTGGTATCTGCTGCCGACTGCTGGAGCCCTGCAATGACTTTCTCCGCTTCCCAACTGCTGGCACTGCTTCCCCTGCTGTTGACCACCGGGGCCATGGCGGCCCTGATGCTGGCCATCGCCTGGCGCCGCTGTGTCACCACCGCCTTTACCGTGACCATTGTTGGCCTCAACCTGGCGCTCTTCTCGCTGCCCATCGTGATGGCGCAGGGGGATCAGGGCGTCACCCCGCTGCTGCAAGTGGACAGTTACGCCGTCTTCTACATGGGACTGGTACTGATCGGCGCCCTGGCCACCTGCACCTTCGGTCAATCGTGGCTGAAAGCCTACCCGGACAACCGGGAGGAGTTCTTCCTGCTGCTGCTGATCGCCACTGCCGGTGGTCTGGTGCTGGCCTGCTCCCGTCACCTCGCATCCCTCTTTATCGGGATTGAGATGCTGACCCTGCCGATGTTCGGTCTGGTGGGTTACGCCTACCGCGAGCGCCACTCGCTGGAAGCCGCGGTGAAATACATGGTGCTCTCTGCCGCCGCCACCGCCTTCCTGTTGTTTGGCATGGCGCTGCTCTATGCCCAGGCAGGCAGCCTGAGCTTTGCCGCCCTGGGGCAGACCCTGGCCGAGAGCCCGGCTCACCATCCGCTGCTGATGGGCGGTTTGGGGTTAATGCTGGTCGGCTTTGCCTTTAAACTCTCCTTGGCCCCCTTCCACCTCTGGACCCCGGATGTCTACGAAGGTGCCCCGGCACCGGTCGCCACCTTCCTCGCCACCGTCAGCAAGGTGGCGGTCTTTGCCGTGCTGCTGCGCTTCTATCTGGCGGTACCGGCGGCGAGCGATCCCATGATCCACTGGCTGCTGGCAGCCATGGCGGTCATCTCCATCCTGGTCGGCAACCTGCTGGCCCTGGTGCAGACCAACGTCAAACGGATGCTGGGTTACTCCTCCATCTCCCACTTCGGTTACCTGCTAGCGGTGATCGTGGCGAGCCGATTCGGCCAGATGCCGATGGAAGCAGCCGGGGTCTACCTGCTGATGTATCTGTTCACCAGCCTGGGTGCCTTTGGGGTGGTGAGCATGATGTCGAGCCCCTATCGCGGCAAGGATGCAGACTCCCTGCACAGCTATCGCGGTCTGTTCTGGAAGCGCCCCTATCTGACTGCCGTACTGACGGTGATGATGTTGTCACTCGCGGGCATCCCGATGACCCTCGGCTTTATCGGCAAGTTCTACCTCATCGGCGTCACCGTCGAGGCACAGCTCTGGTGGCTCTCCGGCGCCATCGTGCTCGGCAGCGCACTGGGTCTCTACTACTACCTCAAGGTGATGGTGACCCTCTATCTGCGCGAACCGGGTATGCAGCAGCGCGATGCCAGCGCCGACTGGGCTCTCTCCTCCGGTGGAGTGGTAGTGCTGCTCTCTGCAGCGCTGGTGGTGTTGCTGGGGCTCTATCCCCAGCCGGTCATCAGCCTGGTACAAGGGTTTCAGCACGTAGTCTTGCAGTAACCTTCACAGACGTTCCCCCTCACCATTACCCGCAAAACCGGCAGCCTTGGCTGCCGGTTTTCTATTTGCAGCCCGACAGCATCGCGCACTCCGCGAGCCAGCAAATGACAGATAAGTCAGCTAGGGTGATGCCCATCATGGTTTTTGCCATACAACCAGAACCAGGCAGGATCGCCATACCCCATTGAATCTCTTGCTGATATATTGGTCACATTCTGGAATGGAGTTCAGATTGATGAAGCAACACTACGCTTGCCAATTTAACCCAACAGAACTGGCCGCCACGCTGGCACCCTTGCAAGGAGGCAAGCTGACCATACTGCTGGCCGAACAGGATTACGCGCAGGTTCCCCTGTTGCAGCAGTTGTGCCGCGACTTCAACATCGCCCTGGATGGCGCCATTTTCCCCCAACTGATCGGTGCGCAAGTATTGTTGCCGCAAGGGGCCTGGCTACAGCCCAGAGCCAACCCCTATCACGCCACACTGCTGCCCCTGACACCGCAGGCCAGCGCAGCATCCCTTGCCCACCTGATTGCGGAACAGGTGGAAAGCATGCTGGCCACCTGGCCAACCCCTTCGCCGCCACCAACCCTTTTTCTGACCTTCGACAACCTCATTCCCAATATCGCCTCCATTCTGGATGCGCTTTATCTGCAGCTGGCCAATCGCGTCAACTATGCCGGCGCCAACGCAGGCAGCGGCAGCTTCACCCCTATTGCCTGCCTGTTCGACAATCAACGGCAACTTGCCTACGGGGTCACCTGCACGCTGCTGCCCAGCAACAGCTTTCCCTTTCTGGAACATGGTTATCAACTCTCGGCACAACCAATGCTGGCCACCAGCAGTGAAGCGAACAAGATTGCCTACATCGACTGGCAACCGGCCTTTCAAAAATATCAGGGGCTGATCCGCCAGCAATTCCAGCACACTATTGTGCGCGAGGAGCTCTACCGTTTCGTGGTGCACATGCCACTGGGCCTGCTGCGGGCCAACGGGGATGTGATTGTCAGGATCCCCGTCGAGGCAAACGATGACGGCGCCCTGCTCTGCGCCGGCGAGGTCGCGGAGCACAGCATCCTCACTCTGCTGAAGGCGCCAGAGAGTGCCACCGAACATGCCTGCTCACTGGCCAGGCGCCTTAACCAGCAACAAACCCTCACCCGGGCACACTTGCTGGAGGTCTACTACTGCGCAGGACGCCAGCTGCACTTCGACCAGCAGACGGTGACCGAGCTGCGCACCCTGCTGACCCACTCGGGGGCCGGCGATCTGGCAGGAGCCCTCTCCCTTGGCGAAATTGGCAGCGTGCGCCATGGGGATTACCCCCAATTTCATAACGGCGCCATTCTCTGTAACGGGGCAGTGATATGAACAACGACCACGCCATGGCCATCGTCTGCGATCTGGCGCTCTGCATCGGGCGTGAAGTCACGCTGGATGCGCTGCTCACCAAGGTACTGCAACGTTTCATGCATCACTGCGCCACGCCGGTTGGCGCGGTATTGCAGCAACAACGGGAGGGATACAAGCTGCTCAAGGTGATCGGCGACGAGCAGTTGCGTCAGCACACCGGCACCACCCTGACCCTGCCCAGGTGGGTCAGCGAGGAGGAGCACTGCCTGCTGCAACAGACGCTCCCCCTGCCGGGCAGCCGCCCCTACCAATTTGCCTATCGGCTCAAGGTTGAAGGGGGTTATCTCATCTTGCTGCTCGCCCCCCAGCCACATCAGCAGATCGTACCGGTCTGCCATCTGTTCAGCCCGGTGCTCGGCAACCTGGCCCGCGCCATTTCCCTGTGCAAGGACAGCGAGCAGCTCGCCCTACGTCAGCAGGCCGAACTGAAGGATCTGAAACACTTCAACGAATCCCTGCTCAAGGCCATCCCGATCCCGGTGTTCTACAAAGATATCGAAGGGCGATTTCTGGGCTGCAACCAGGCCTTCAATCAGGTGATCGGCATCGGCAAGGAGGCGCTGCTGGGTCGACGGGTCGAGGAGCTGCTGCCAGTCGGGCTTGCCGAGGCCTACAGCATGCGAGAAACCGAGTTGCTGCGAAGTCGCCAGCCCCAGTGCATCGAACAGCAGTTGCATGATCGCAATGGCATGCGCTATCAGGTCATCTGTTTCAAGGATCTCTTCTATGACCATCAAGGGATGGTTGCCGGCATCATCGGCACCCTGGTCGACATCACCCGCCTCAAGGAGAGCGAGCGCCACCAGCGTGACCTGCTGTTCCAGACCATCAGTGCCCTCGCCAGCGCCATCAGCCACAAGGATCGCAACAGTGCGGGCCATGAGCTGAGGGTGCGCGATTTGGCACTGGCCATCGGGCAGGCCATGCATCTGCGACAAGAGCGGCTGGATGCGCTGGGACTGGCGGCCATGGTGCACAATATCGGCCTGCTGCAGATCCCCACCGAGATCATCACTCGCCCCCGTGAATTGCGGCCGGTGGAGTTCGAACTGATCAAGCAGCACCCCCAGGCCGGCCACGATATTCTCAAACAGATCGACTTCCCCTGGCCCATCGCCACCATAGTGCTGCAGCACCACGAAAACCTCGATGGCAGCGGCTATCCGCAGGGACTGGCGGGCAACGCCATTACCCTGGAGGCACGCATTATCCGGGTGGCCGACTCGCTGATCGCCATGACCTCTCATCGCCCGTTCCGCCGGGCCATGCCTCTAAGTGACGCCATTGCCGAACTGACCCGCTATGCCGGGATCCATTACGATGAAAAAGTGGTCAACAGCTGTATCGTGCTCTGGCAGACCGGCTACCACTTCGGCCCTCCCATCAGTCAACTTGCAGACAAGGCGGGATAAGATGTCCGAACTCCTCACCTCCTGTGCACTCCCCCACCCACTGACCGATGCGCTCCCCTCCTCGGCGCTGTTGTTGACCCAGGTGATGGATCAGCTTCCCTATCGGGTGCTGCTCAAAGACACCCGCTTCAGCTACATCGCTGGCAACCGCCTGCTGGCGGCGGATCTCGCCCTCTCCCCAGAGGCACTGGTGGGCAAGAATGACTGCGACTTCTTTCCCCACGAACTGGTACAACGCTATCGGGAGGATGACGCCCGAGTCATGCGCGAGGGGATACACCAGCACATCGAAGAGCCCTATCTGAAGGGGGGAGAAGCCCGCTGGCTCAGCACCACCAAGTTTCCCCTGCGTGATGAGGCGGGGGTCATCGTGGGGGTCGGCGTCTTCTTCGAAGACATTACCGAGCAGAAGTGGCAGCAGGAGAAACTGCAACAGTACAGCTGGACCCAGCAGGCGATCAGCCGCGCCCACCACGCCCTGCTCAAACCGGGTGATGAGCCGCAACTGCTGCAGGATATCTGCGATGCCATCGCCGTCGATGACCGTTTTCCGCTGGTGGCAGTGCTGCAAGGCCAGCCCGAACTCGCCCAATCGCCGAGGATCGTGGCGCAGGCAGGCAGTGCCGATGCCTCGGAACAAACGCTGTGGTTGAACGATGAGGCCCTCACCCAGGCCATCCTCCACCAGCGGCGCCTCAATCAGGTGATCTTCCACGAGCGGCCCCATACCGGCCGCCACCCGTTGCGCTCCCGCCTGCTGATCCCCTTGCCACTGCAGGAGGATCTGGCCGGTGCGCTGATCATTCACAGCGACCAGCCACGGTTGTTCAGCCTGGAGGAGGAGCAGCTCTTCATCCAGCTGACCGACTACCTCGCCTACGGCCTGCAGGCGCGCCATACCCAGCAGGCTTATCTGCGCTCGCAACAGGAGAAGATCTTCCATGCCCGCCAGCTGGAGCTGGCACTGGAAGATGCGCTGGGTGCCATCGCTGCCGTGCTGGAGCAGCGCGATCCCTATACCGCTGGCCATCAGAAACATGTGGCCAAGCTGGCCCAAGCCATCGGCCGGGAACTCAGGCTGGAAGAGAAGCGGCTGCGGGGGATCTATCTGGGCGCCATGGTGCACGATATCGGCAAGATCCAGGTACCGGCTGAAATTCTCACCAAACCGGAACGCCTCACGCCACTGGAGTTCGAGCTGGTCAAGGAACACCCCGCCATCGGCTATCTGGTGCTCAAGGATATCGACTTCCCCTGGCCCATCGCCCGGATGATCCACCAGCACCACGAGTATCTCGATGGCTCCGGCTATCCGCAGGGGCTCAAGGGAGATGAGATCCTGCTGGAAGCCCGCATCCTCACCGTCGCCGATATCGTCGAATCCATGTCCTCGGATCGCCCCTATCGCGCCGCCCTCGGCATTCCCCAGGCCCGTGAGCAGATCATCCAGATGCGCGGCCATCAGCTCGATGCGGATGTGGTGGATGCCTGTCTGCGGATCCTCGACCGGGGAGACTTTATCCCCCAACCGCTCGGCAAGCCGTAACGACACGGATAAAAAAACCGGCCAAGTGGCCGGTTTCTGTTTTTATGCGCTGGTGCTCTCTCTATTAACCCAGACGAACCCGGGCGTTGCGGAACATCCGCATCCAGGCGCCGTCCTCGCCCCAGTTGTCGGGGTGCCAGGAGTTGGCCACGGTGCGGAACACCCGCTCCGGGTGCGGCATCATGATGGTGGCACGACCGTCGGTGGTAGTCACTGCGGTGATGCCGTCCGGCGAGCCATTCGGGTTGGCCGGGTAACGCGAGGTCACCTGACCGCGGTTGTCGACAAAACGCAGCCCTACCAGACCGCTCTGCTGCAGTGCGCTCAGGTGAGCGGCATCGCGCACCTCGACACGCCCTTCCCCGTGGGAAACGGCAATAGGCATCACCGAGCCTGCCATGCCGGCGAAGAAGGCCGACGGGGACTCCTGCACCTCAACCAGACTGAAGCGGGCCTCGAAGCGCTCGGAGCGGTTGCGCACAAAGCGCGGCCACAGCTCGGCGCCCGGGATGAGATCCCGCAGGTTGGACATCATCTGACAACCGTTGCAGACGCCCAGCGACAAGGTGTCACCACGCTCGAAGAAGCGCTGGAACTGCTCGCGGGCGTTGTCGTTGAACAGGATGGACTTGGCCCAGCCTTCCCCCGCCCCCAAAACGTCACCGTAGGAGAAACCGCCACAGGCCACCAGGGTCTGGAACTCTTCCAGCTTGATGCGACCGGAAAGGATGTCGCTCATATGGACGTCCACAGCGGCGAAACCGGCACGATCGAACGCCGCCGCCATCTCTACATGAGAGTTGACCCCCTGCTCGCGCAGCACCGCCAGACGGGGGGAGACCCCGCGGGCAATGTAAGGTGCAGCCACATCCTCGGACGGGTTGTAAGTCAGCTTGGCATGCAGACCCGGATCGGTGGCGTCCTGACGGGCCGCGTGCTCACTGTCGGCGCACTCGGGGTTGTCGCGCAGGCGCTGCATCTGCCAGCTGGTCTCACCCCAGATGGTGCGAAGTGCGGTACGGCTGGCACGATAGACCTCCTGACCGCCCCGCTGCAGGGTGATGAGGTCCCCTTCGCGCACGGTACCGAGCACATGGGAGCAGGCCGCCAGACCGTGACCGGCCAGCAGGGTCATCACCGCCTCTTTATCTTCACGACGCACCTGAATGACGGCGCCCAGCTCTTCGTTGAACAGCGCCGGCAGCAGCTCGCCGCCGATGCGATCGAGCTGGATGTCGAGGCCGCAGTGGCCGGCAAACGCCATTTCGGTCAGGGTGACGAACAGGCCGCCGTCGGAGCGGTCGTGGTAGGCGATCAGTTTGCGATCAGCCACCAGCGCCTGAATGGCGTTGAAGAAGCCCTTGAGCTGGACCGGATTGTCGAGATCCGGCGCCTTGTCACCCAGCTGGCGATAGACCTGCGCCAGTGCCGAGGCGCCGAGGCGCTGCTTGCCATTGCCAAGGTCGATGAGGATAAGGTCGGTTTCACCGAGATCGGTACGCAGTTGTGGCGTGACGGTGTTGCGCACATCTTCGACCCGGGCAAACGCCGAGATAAGCAGGGAGAGCGGCGAGGTGACGCTGTGCTCCTTGCCATCCTGCTGCCAGCGGGTCTTCATCGACATGGAGTCCTTGCCCACCGGAATGGTGATACCAAGAGCCGGGCAGAGCTCCTCGCCCACCGCTTTGACCGCCTCATAGAGACCGGCATCTTCCCCCGGGTGACCGGCAGCGGCCATCCAGTTGGCGGAGAGCTTGACCCGCTTCAGCGACCCGATATGAGCCGGCGCCAGGTTGGTGAGCGCTTCCGCCACCGCCATGCGAGCGGAGGCAGCGTGGGAGAGCAGCGCCACCGGGGTACGCTCGCCCATCGACATGGCTTCGCCGTGATAGCTGTCATAGGTGGCAGCGGTGACGGCGCAATCGGCCACCGGGATCTGCCAGGGGCCAACCATCTGGTCGCGATTGACCAAGCCAGTCACGCTGCGATCGCCGATGGTGATAAGGAAGGACTTCTCCGCCACGGTCGGCAGGCGCAGTACCCGCTCGGCCGCGTCACTCAAAGTGATGCCATCGAGCTGGAGCGCTTTGCCTTGTGCAGGCAGGGTCACCACGTCGCGGTGCATCTTGGGGGCCTTGCCGAGCAGCACATCCAGCGGCAGATCGATGGGCTGATTGTCAAAGTGGCTGTCAGAGAGGGTCAGATGCTTCTCTTCGGTCGCGGTGCCGATGACGGCATAGGGTGCGCGCTCGCGCTCGCACAGCGCCTTGAACAACGGCAACTTATCTTGCGCTACCGCCAGCACATAACGCTCCTGGGATTCGTTGCACCAGATCTCCAGCGGGCTCATGCCAGGCTCGTCGCTCTGGATGGCGCGCAGATCGAAGCGACCGCCACGCTCACCGTCGTTGACCAGCTCCGGCATGGCGTTGGAGAGACCACCCGCCCCCACATCGTGGATAAAGACGATAGGGTTGTCGTCACCCAGCTGCCAGCAGCGATCGATCACCTCCTGGCAACGGCGCTCCATCTCGGGGTTGTCACGCTGCACCGAGGCAAAGTCGAGATCTTCGGCCGACTGGCCGGAGGCCATGGAGGATGCGGCACCACCGCCCAGACCGATGTTCATCGCCGGGCCACCCAGCACAATCAGTGCCGCGCCGACCGGGATCTCCCCTTTCTGGACATGTTCGGTGCGGATGTTGCCGATACCGCCTGCCAGCATGATGGGCTTGTGGTAGCCACGCACCTCGACGCCGTTGTGGCTCGGCACCTCCTCTTCGAAGGTACGGAAATAGCCGAGAATGGCCGGACGGCCGAACTCGTTGTTAAACGCGGCGCCGCCGAGCGGCCCCTCCTGCATGATGTCGAAGGCACTGACGATGCGGCTCGGCTTGCCGAAATCCTGCTCCCAGGGCTGTTCGAAGCCGGGAATGCGCAGGTTGGAGACGGAGAAACCGACCAGACCCGCCTTGGGCTTGGCACCGCGACCGGTGGCACCCTCGTCGCGGATCTCGCCGCCGGAGCCGGTAGCTGCGCCCGGGAACGGGGAGATGGCGGTCGGGTGGTTGTGGGTCTCCACCTTCATCAGGATGTCGACCTGTTCCTGGTGATACTGGTATTCGCCGTTGGCCGGGCTCGGGAAGAAGCGGCCACCCTGGCTCCCTTCCATCACGGCGGCGTTGTCTTTATAGGCAGAGAGGACATGATCCGGCGTCTGCTCGAAGGTGTTCTTGATCATCTTGAACAGCGACTTGGGCTGCTGTTCACCATCGATGGTCCAGTCGGCATTGAAGATCTTGTGACGGCAGTGTTCGGAGTTCGCCTGGGCGAACATGTAGAGCTCGATGTCGTTGGGGTTGCGACCCAACTTGGTGAAGTTCTCCACCAGATAGTCGATTTCATCGTCGGCCAGCGCCAGACCGAGCGCCACGTTGGCTTCGGCCAAGGCTGCGCGACCACCGCCCAGCACATCCACCTGGGTGAAGGGGCGCGGCTCGTGGTGAGCAAACAGGGCGGCAGCTTCGCTCATCTCGGCAAACACCACTTCCATCATCCGATCATGCAACACGGCGGCAATGGCGCTGCGCTGGGCGGCACTCAGCTCACCCTGCCCCTTGATGGTCAGGTAATAGGCAATACCACGCTCCAGCCGCTTGACCTGTTTCAGACCGCAGTTGTGGGCGATGTCGGTTGCTTTGGAAGACCAGGGGGAGATAGTGCCGGGGCGGGGGGTAACAAGAAACAGCTG
>NZ_CAWNZT010000407.1:0-3765 GCF_963878965.1 Aeromonas sp. HMWF015
GCCCTGCATCATGTGCAGCACCATGGACCACAGCTTGGCGCTGGTTTCCCGCCACTCTGGCCTGTCATCGCCAACGCGAGAGACGGCGCGGGGCAGGTCGTGGTTGCCGAGAAACAGGCTGTTCCAGCCACGCCCGTGCAGCCCTTGCTGGTGGCGGGCCATGGCTCGCTTGAAGGCGAGAGGGTCGAAGCGGGATGACCACTTGTCACTGCCCAGCCCCAGATGCTCGAAGTTGAACACCATGCTGAACTCGCTGCCATCCGGGTGGGAGTAGCGCTGTATATGGGCGAGATCGGCACCCCAGGTTTCCCCTACCGTGATGATCCCCTTGCCGCCGAAGCTTGCAACATTGAGCTCGCGAATATAGTCGTGCAGGCGCGGGCCATTGCTCATGGCAAGTCGGTCCCACTCCTTGCTCACCATGTCGATCACATCGAAGCGAAATCCCTTGATCCCTTTGCCCAGCCAGAAGTTGATCACCGCCGCCATCTCGGCGCGCACCGCCGGGTTGTCCCAGTCCAGATCGGCCTGACTCGCATCGAAGTTGTGCAGGTAGTAGCGATTGAGCTCAGGCACATACTGCCAGCCGCTGCCGCCAAAAATCGAGGTGACTGGGTGAGCGTCGACGAAGGCTTGGTCGCGAAACACGTAGTACTCCTGATAACGGGGATCCCCCGCCAGCGCTTTCACAAACCACTCGTGCTCGGTGGAGGTGTGGTTGGCAACGATATCCATCATGATGCCGATGCCGTGAGCGGCCGCGTCGGCTATCAGCAGCTCCATCTCGGCCAGGGTGCCGAAGGCAGGGTCGATGGCGCGGTAGTCTGCCACATCGTAGCCGTTGTCCCGTTTGGGGGAGCGATAGATGGGGGTGAGCCAGATCAGGTCAACACCCAGCTGCACCAGATAGTCGAGGCGCTGGCGAATGCCGTTGATATCGCCCATGCCGTCGCCATCGCTGTCCTGAAAACTCATGGGATAGATCTGGTAGATGACGCAGCTATCGAGGTCGATGGCGGGGGGGTGGAAAGTGTGCGGGTTCATCAGCGTGGCCGGTTGGGGAAGAGGCTTTCCATCTTACGCAGATGAGCAGGGCATCAACAGCTTCCGGCGGCCCTTGAAAAGGGTTCCATTATTGGCTGGTTTTCAAAAGTGAGGGGAGAGTCACAAAGGTGCCATCCCGAGCCACGGGCGTGGTCGGGATGGCGTGCTGCTCATATGCCTTTTGGCATAACGTGTTATCGGGTGGCTCCGGCCTGCTCGGCGTTTGGTTCTTGTTGGCGTTCCGCTTGCGCCTCCAGCTCTTTGCCGAGGAAGTAGTTCAGGAAGGTGCGGATCACTGCGATGATGGCAAGGCGGATCAGCTCCTCCTTGCTCGGCGCCACCGTGGTGGCCAGGATGTCGGCGGCCAGCTGGAACTCCAGCGCCAGGATCAGCCAGCTGCCAAAGCAGAGGCGAATACGCGGAAAGCCGGGCTGGTGATCCCGCACCCGCGCCGCCAGCCAGAGAGTTTTAAAGAGGCCAATGACCACACAGGCGATGGAGATAATCTCCAGCAGCAGCTGGAACAGCTCGACCCCGTGCATCATCCCCTCTTTCAGGCTCGCTATCTCAAACACTCGGGTCACCTCTTGATTCAAAAGAGCACACTATTAACATATTGCTCGGCAAAGGCCAAATCCGGCTCAGGCAATCAGTTTGAATTCAATCACATAGAGCGGCGGCAGGGCGGGGTAGATATTCCTGATCACATCTTTCAGCTCGGTAAGGGTCATGTTCTCCTGACGGGCGTGCTCGTCGTTCAGTTCATCGAAGGCTACAGCATTGACGGAGAGCACCTCTATGGTGCCAAAGGGCTGGTGTTCCGGGTTGGTGAACAGCGCCAGACGTTGGCCGGGCTGCCAGTTGGCCTCGCTCTCGTCGCGGATGGTGATGGTCTTGCGGCCCGCCTGAATGTCGGCGACGAAGCGGCTGAAGAAAGTGAATTCGGGATAGGGATGGGCAGACATGGTGACTCCTGACTGGGTGAATTGAAATGAGGTTAATGGAAATCAAAGATCGAGATAGGCGCGCAGCTTGGCCAGATCGGCGATGACGGGGCCGTCGCTGCCGTCGGCGACTATGCCCTGCTCGACCAGCTCCTTGAGGGCGCGGCGGTAGACCCGCTCTGTGGTGCCGAAGCGTGCTGCCTCGTGGGCCCGCTTGCGCGATCCCAGCATCGGAGTGCGCTGGCGCTCACGCCATAGCTCATAGGCGATGTTGTAGGCGATGGGGTGGAGCAGTCGGCTGGTGGTGATCTCCAGGGTATCGAGATAGTCGCTGGCAAGCGCGGCGGCAAAGAACAGGGTCAGCTCGGGTTCGGCCAGCAGCCGCTGGGCCAGCTTGTGGGCGCAGATGACCCGGGCATCCAGCTCGGTCTCGGCCACCACGTTCCATTGCACCGGGGTGGCGCTGAAGAACTCCATCTCACCGAAGATCTGGCTGTGGCACTCAATTTCGCCGAGCTGGAAGATGCGGCCAGAGTGTACCGTGCTGTTGAGGGAGACCCGGCCATGTTCGACCAGATAGAGCTGCTCGCTCTGCTCCCCCTGCCGCATGATCAATTCGCCCGGTAGGTAACGGCGCAGAAACAGGGTGCAGGCGTCGAGCGCCGCGGCAAAGCGGGGTTCAAGCTGCTGGAGTTCGGCGTGAAAACGGCCGAGGGGGTAGGGCTGTTGCTGCATGACTTGCCTGTCGCACCGGATGACGAGGGCCATGAGGCTAGCAAGAGTGCGGGCCGGATACCAGCCCGCACGGTAGCGGATGTGCCGCAGTTAACGGTTTGCGCTTTATTGCACCAGAGCGTGGAGGGCGGCCGCGATGGCGTGTTGCTCACCGGCCATCATCGCCTGTTCGGCGCTGGCGTAATCCGCCACCCCTTGTTGCACATCCTGCTCGAACAGCACTACGTTGCAGAGCACGGCTGCAACCCGCACCTTGCGCAGGCGACCCACGGTCAGCAGGGCTGCGGTCTCCATGTCAGCGCCGAGCACGCCACGGGCATGCCAGTAGCGGCACACCTCCTGCTCATCATCTCGATAGAAGCTGTCGTGGGAGCGTACCAGCCCGTGCCAATGAGGCTGGCTGCCGGTTGCCACATGGTTGAGCAAGGCGGCCTGCAGCCAGATATCGGCGCAGGCGGGGTACTCGGCGGGCAGATAGGCCTGCGAGGTGCCCTCATTGCGTACCGCCCCTTCCACCACGATAAGGTCGCCAAGGCCGATGTCGTGCTGCAGGGCACCGGCGGAGCCGACCCGAATGAGCGAGTGGGCACCGGCTTGCACCAGCTCCTCCAGCGCGATGATGGCCGACGCGCCGCCAATGCCGGTGCTGCAAACCGTGATGGGCTGCCCCTGATAGGATCCGTTGATGAGGCGAAACTCCCGGTTTTGCCCCAGCACCTCACACTGTTCGAGCTGGCTGGCGATGCGATCGACCCGGGCCGGGTCGCCGCACAGTACCACCCGCTCGGCAATCTGGTCGGGGCGGCACTGGAGATGGGGTAACAGAGTCATGGCTTACAGACCTTGTGGCTGGCGCTTGGCGGCAATCACCCAGAGGCGGGTGCCGTTGGCGGCGATAAACAGCAGGATCAGGTATTCGAGCGACATGGCGTAGACGCCCTGCGCGGCATAGACACCGATACTGATGATGTTGATGACGACCCAGAGGATCCAGTTTTCCACGTATTTGCGGGTCATCAGGATCTGGGCGACCACCGAGAGC
>NZ_CAWNZT010000408.1:0-6813 GCF_963878965.1 Aeromonas sp. HMWF015
CAGCAGTTCCATCTCGGTCGGCAGCAGGGTGGCCATATTGAGCAGCACCTTCTGCTGGCGCACGGTGGCGATGACAGGGACGGGCAGTTCGCGCAAATCATCGAGCAGCTGCTGGGCCGGGCGCGGGTCTGTGCATTCGAGCGCAGGGGCCGGGTAGAACTCGTCCGGCAAGGTGCCACCACCCACCACCAGCTGGGCGGGGACGGGCACAAAGCAGCCGGGCAGGGCGGCCATCAGCTGGTCGGCTCTCGCCTGCATGGCGGCAGGGTTGCTCAAAGTCCGTTGGGCAATACCCTCGCCGACGGGAGATTTGTTGAGCTTGTGGATGAGCAGGCGTTCCAGCAGGGAGTAGACGATGCGGCTTGGGCGGAAGGTGCGCATCATGGGGTGTTTTTCCAGCCGCTTGATAAGGTCGCTGCGGCCGCTGATGATGCCCGATTGCGGGCCCCCCAAGAGCTTGTCACCGGAGTAGCAGACCAGATCCGCTCCCGCCTTGATGTACTGGCGCACCGAGGTTTCATCCAGCGCAAACTCTTCGGTGGTCAAGCCCGAGCCCTGATCCACCGCCAGCACCACCTGTTCCGGCAGGGCGCGGGCTACCTCGCCAATATCGGGGGATTCGGTAAAGCCGCGAATGGCGAAATTGGATTTGTGCACCATCAGCACCAGCGAGGTCTGATCGGTGATGGCATCGAGGTAATCTTTGGCGGTGGTGATATTGGTGGTGCCCACCTCCACCAGCTTGGCGCCGGAGAGCGCCAGAATGTCGGGGATGCGAAAGCCGCCGCCAATCTGGATCTGTTCGCCCCGCGAGACGATCACCTCGCGTCCCTTGGCTATCTCCTGCAGCAGCAAAAAGAGCGAAGCGGCGTTGTTGTTGACCACCAGCGAATCCTCGGCCTGGGTTAGGCAACCGAGCAGGGGAGCGAGCAGCCCCTTGCGCCCACCGCGCTTGCCGGTGGTGAGATCCAGCTCCAGATTGTTGTACCCGGTGTTGAGGTCACGCACCTCGTCCCACAGCTCATGACTTAACGGCGAACGTCCCAGATTGGTATGCACCAGGGTGCCGGTGGCGTTGATCACCCGGGTCTGACGCTGGCGCAACTGCTGCCGACAGCGTTTGGCAATCAGCGCCTCGATCTGCTCGGGGGCGACGCCATGCTGGCGAAAATCTTCGCTCTGGCGCAGTTCGCTCAGGGTGTCGCGCACCGCCTGGGTCACCAGCGGGCGGCTCAGCGCCTCGATAAACCCGGCGAGAAAAGGTTGCTGCAGCAGCTGTTCTACTTGTGGCAGACGGAGCGTTGGTTGCTGGCTGGGCTGTTGCTGTGAATCGTCGGCAGCCTGACCTGATGCGGGCTGGCGATGGGGGATGGCTGGCGCGTGAGACGAGTTCGGCATGGGATTACCAGTGCAGTGCGTGGGTTCGGGATGCGCACCGGTTTGCCGATAGAGAGGCCGAGCTGACGGGTTATGGCACTGCTGGCGATTTGCGGATGACTGCAAACTGGGTGCATCAATGAGCGGGTATAAATTAATGCTGCATTGATGCTGATAAATTAATTTCTGGCCAGCGAGATAACCTGAGTTCGGATTATATTGGCAAGCGGCAAGCACCTTTACTAAGGTATTCTTTCAAACATATTGAACAAACGATGAAAATAAAACTCGGGCAGATAAACTCAACGAGAGAGTATTTTTTCAATAGATAAATTTGGCGGAAGAGGCAGGAATCGAACCTGCCAAAGCCTTCTCGGCTCACATCGGTTTTGAAGACCGAGGAGGCCACCAGACCCCATCAACTTCCGTAACGGTCGCCATTTTGTGGCAAATTTCTGTGACTGGCAACGCTTTTTTTGTCATAAAAAAGCGAGGGTTAGCGATTTTTTGAAAAATTCAAATAACCTTGTTTTATATCAAGTTCAGCACAATTAGCCCGATGTTTTTAATTTAACATCGGGCCTCGATCACATTACCGGAACCGTCGGTCAATAACGGTCGTTAACAACTCGATAAATAGTTATCGCTCGGCGTTGGCAATATTCCACTGGTCCAGTTGTTCTATTAACAAGCTGGTATCTTTGGCGGCATCAAGATGCTGATAAAGATAATCCATCGCCTCGCTCACCATCTCGGTCATCGGGAAGGAGAACGCCACGATGGCCGGTTGTACCCCGACAAAGATCACCTCTGGGACAAAGGTCTTGAGCTCGTCGATCAGGAAATTGAGCGGCATATTGTGGGTTGAGAAGATAAACATCTCGGCGATGGTCTCGGGGGGGATCACCTGCAGGGTTCCCGCCTTTTCGCCGATCTCGGCGGCATCCACCAGCACCACCCGCTCCGGTTGCAGCTCCCGCACCTTGTAGACCACATTTTCCGGCGCGATGCCGCCGTCGATATGGATCCAACCGGGCAGGGGAGCGGCTTGCAGTTTGTCGGCGAGGTAGGGGCCGGCACCGTCGTCCCCCATCATGGCATTGCCCACGGTCAACACGAGATTGCAGCCCATCAGCGGCTCCTTACCATCAGGTACATATGGGGGTCGTTAAAGAGGGCGGTCAGCTGATCCATAAAGGTGTTGGTCCAGCCCAGCTCCTGCTCATCGAGCACGCCTTCGGCTTTGCGCAGTCGGTCGAAGGCGCAGGCCAGCATATGGCAGTGCTCGCGATAGATGGTGATCTCGCCAAAGGTGAGAAACCCCTCCATCTTGCGGCGCGCTTCACTCCCCTCTGGCAGCTTGGCTACCCAGTCGCGATAACCGATCAGCGAGCAGACCAGGTCTGCTCGCAGGCAATCGACGATGCCGAGGTGGTGGCCGATGGCGAGGCTGTAGTACATCACCTCCTTTGCCTCTTCCGGCACGTCAAACTGCTCGTCGACGAACTTGCGCGAGAGGCGATAGAAGAAAACCTCGTCAGCCATGCACTGCCTCTCCCTTGCCGGCCGCTCGGTTGAGGCAGGCGTTTGCGAGGTTGTTGACGATCTCCGCCAGACGGGGATCGTCGTGCTGATCGAGGTAGCTCTGGATGCGCAGATCCACATCCTGCTGGGTCGCCCCTTCGAGCAGGGCCATAAACTCGTCGGCGATGATCCGCCCCTGACGATAACCGGCCATGCGGCGCGCTTCGCGCTCGATCATCACCCGGATTTCGTTGGGGATGCCGGTGTGGCGCAGCTCGACCCGCTCACCCGGTTGCACCTCGTGGCTGGTGGCTTTGAGTTTCTGCTCAAGCAGACCGAGCGCCACCGCAAAGCCGTAGATGGTGGCCGCCGGTGTGGGGGGGCAGCCCGGAATATAGACATCCACCGGCACGATCTTGTCGGTGCCGCCCCAGACGCAGTAGAGGTCGTGGAAGATGCCGCCGTCACAGCCGCAGGCGCCGTAGGCAATGCAGATCTTGGGATCGGGCGCCGCCTCGTAGGCGCGCAGGGCCGGTACCCGCATTGCCCGGGTCACCGCGCCGGTAAAGAGCAGGATGTCGGCGTGACGGGGGGAGGCGACCACCTTGATGCCGAAACGCTCGGCATCGAACAGCGGGGTGATGGTGGCGAAGATCTCGATCTCGCAGGCGTTGCAGCCACCGCAATCGACCCGGTAGACATAGGCCGAGCGGCGAATGTCCTTGAGCAGGGTCTTCTTGAGTTTGGTGATCTCGGGATCCTGTGCCAGCGGCACGGCGCGGGTATGGGCATGGCCGACAACCGGTTCTATGCCTTTGATCTTGCTCATCACATCCACTCCTTTTGTGCGGCCATCGGTGTGGCTATCGGTGTGATCAGGGCCGAGTCAGGCTGGCTCAGCATGCTCTGTTTTCGTTTGCAGTCGGGGCAGTGGTGCAGCCTTTCCGGGGTCGCCAGCGGCGTGCCCGCCTGCTTGAGGGTATCCTCCACCAGCGCCACCAGCTTGCTCGGGGCAAAGTAGGTGCCGCAAAGGGTGCAGGGGGCCAGCGCGAAGCGCGCCTCCTCATAGAGATCCGCCTTGTTGGTCACCGCCAGCTCGAACTCGGGGGAGAGGGCGATGGCGCGGGTCGGGCAGACCTCCTCGCAGCGGCCGCAGAAGATGCAGCGCGCCATGGAGATCTCCCAGCGCCGTTCGCCGGTCTCCATGTCCACTTCCATCACCAGCGCGTTGGCCGGGCAGGCCTTGGTGCAGGCGGCGCAGGCGATGCACTGATCCGCCTGATATTTGGGTTTGCCGCGAAAATCCCGGTTCACCTCGTAAGGGGCGAAGGGGTACTTGGCGGTCGGGGTGCCAGCCTTGAGGATGGTCTTGAACAGCTTGATCATGATGACCCCTTATTTCAGCGGAGAGTTTTTGCGATCGATGCCGTAGCGCTCGATCTCCTTGTAGGAGACCACGGTGGATTTGCCCTTCTTGGGGTCGACCAGGGTGACCCGGTCAGTACAGGAGTAGCAGGGATCCAGACTGCCGATGATGAGCGGCGCATCCGCCACGGTATTGCCGCGCAGCATGTAGCGCAGGGCGGGCCAGTTGGCGTAGGTGGCGGCGCGGCAGCGCCAGCGGAACAGTTTCTGGTTGTCCCCGGTCATGCTCCAGTGGACGTTCTCGCCGCGGGGCGCTTCGGTAAAGCCCAGCGCAAACTTGCCCGGCTGGTAGGTGAAGCCTTCGGTCAAAAGCGGCCCCTCCGGCAGGTGCTCAAGGCCGAACTCAATCATGTCGAGGGAGTCGTAGAGCTCGTGGATCCGCACCAGCACCCGGGATTGCACATCGCAACCCGCCTTGGTCTGGATCTCCATCGGCAGCTCGCGGTAACCAGCAAAGTCGTGGACCCGACGTACGTCGCGCTTGAAGCCGCTCGCCCGCACCATGGGGCCGACGCAGCTGAAATCGCGGGCAATTTGCGGGTCGAGCTTGCCGATACCGATGAGGCGGGAGGAGATATTGGCGGTATCCAGCAGCATGGCCACCAGGGGTTTGAGCTCATCACGCAGTTCCCGCACCAGTTGGGCACCCTTGATGCGATCTTCCTTGAAGATGTCGCGGCGTACCCCGCCAATCAGGTTGAGGCCGTAGGTCTTGCGGGCGCCGGTCAGCAGCTCGGCCAGGGTCATGGATTTCTCCCGCACCCGGAAGAACTGCATGAAGCCGGTGTCGAAACCGGTGAAGTGGCTCGACAGGCCGATGTTGAGGATATGGCTGTGCAGGCGCTCCACCTCCAGCAACACGGCGCGGATCATCTTGGCCCGCTCCGGCACCGGAATACCCATGGCGTTCTCCACCGAGGTGGTGTAGGCGACGCTGTGGGTAAAACCGCAGATGCCGCAGACCCGGTCGGTCAGAAACGCCACTTCGTTGTAGCCCATGCGGGTTTCCGCCAGCTTCTCCATGCCGCGATGGACATAAAAGAGGCGGTAGTCGGCATCGATGATGTCTTCGCCATCGACGAACAGACGAAAGTGGCCCGGTTCATCCGAGGTGATGTGCAGCGGGCCGACCGGCACGATGCGGTTGGCATCACTGCCCAGCTCGTTGACGAAGGGGTAGGTCTCGGTGTCGGTGGTGGGCATCGGGCGCTGGCGATAATCCATGGCGTCCTTGCGCAGCGGGTGGATATCCTCCGGCCAGTCATCCGGCAGTACCAGACGGCGTTCGTCCGGCAGGCCGATGGCGCGCAGGCCGTACATGTCGCGGATTTCCCGCTCGCCCCACACCGCCGCCGGAATGGTCGGGGTGATGGAGGGGTACTCCTGAGTATCGGCATCCACCAGCACCTTGACGGTGATCCAGCACTTGGTGTCGCCCTCCATGGAGAAGACGTGGTAGACGGCGAAGTGACCGTTGAGGCTGCGCTCGTCATTGGCAAAGGAGAGCGGAAGCCAGCCCCCCAGCTGGTGGAAGATCAGGCTGGCGGTTTCGACCAGACTGGTGGGCTTGACGGTGATGGTGGCCTGATCGGCGGTTTGCCACTCCTCGTCGACGATGGCGTGGGGCAGTTGTGCTCGCACCTGCTGGATGTAGTCGCAGCCGATGCGATCCGAAATGGCGATGGTCATGCAGTTCTCACTTTAATGTTCGGGAATGAGCATTCACAAATGATGAAATCGGAAAAAGTTGCTGTGCTGGCGGGCATGATTCAGATCCCGACCAGATAGGCGAGCAGCGCCAGCAGTGCCAGCCCCAACCCGTAGCGGGTGAGCTTGTGGGTGCGCACGAACTGGGTACGGGCCATGGCGTTTTCGATGATGCCAGCCAGTAAAAAGGCCACCAGCAGCTTGCAGGCGAGGATCAGCGCCGCGACGATGAGCGCAGGCAGACTCCAGTTGGCCGCCTTGCCGAAGGGCAGGAAAATCACCAAAAAGAGCTGCACCACCACCAGTTGCTTGAGGCCGATGGAGAGCTTGAGTAGGGCCAGGCCCGCACCGGAATACTCGGTGAGCGGCCCCTCCTGCAGCTCCTGCTCGGCTTCGGCGCAGTCAAAGGGCAGCTTGCCCATCTCGACAAACACCGCGAAGGCGCAGGCGGCGCCGGCCAGCAGGGTGGCGATGGGCGCGGCCAGCGGCTGGGTCGCCACATAACTGCTGATGTTGCCCAGATCCGAGCTGCCCACCATCATCGCCATGATGAAGCAGGCGAGCACCAGAATGGGCTCTACCAGAATGCCGAGGGTCAGTTCGCGGCGGGCACCGATCCCTGCAAACATGCTGCCGCTGTCGAGCCCCGAGAGGGAGAAGAAGAAGCGGAAGATGGCGAACAGATAGATGTCGGTGATGAGATCCCCGGCGATGGGGAAAGGGGACTCATGAGTCAGGGTCGGCAGCGCCATCCCCACCAGCAACAGGGCGGCGATGAGC
>NZ_CAWNZT010000409.1:0-1707 GCF_963878965.1 Aeromonas sp. HMWF015
TCGTGCCCTTAACTGGCTGTTTATCCAGATTAATTAGTGATCCAGATAGGCCCTGTGCAGTTTCTTCTCCAGCTTCATATAGGCCTGAACCCAGTCGCTATGCGGGTTGGCAGGATTCGCTCTGGCGGCAAAGACCGCGAGGTAATCAGCCTGGGTTGCGCTCTGCAGCAGGGGGGTAAATGTCATCAAGAAATGTCGGGCCAGATAGGGGTCAAGAGGCCAGATGTTGAGGATGGCGCGAGCCACAGGCTGAACCGCAGCTGAACAGATGAAGTGGCGGTGTCCCGCCTCCAGCCAGTCGGCCATCTCGCACATGCCCGATTCGGGCACCAGACCACCATCACCTTGAGTGGTTGCCAGAGCAATTGCCTGACCGTTTACCGTGATGAGCTGTTCATTGTTATGCAGGGTGCCGTCGTGGCTGCGCAAGGCCAGGTCCGGGCACGCCTGTTCAAGAAACAGGCTGCAGCTCTCCGGCAGGGCGGCCAGCAGTTCGCTGGCGTGGCTGGACATCAAGGCCGGAAGCCAGAATGCTTCGGCGCGATATTGTTCACCTTGCAGGCGCTGTTGTGCCAGTTCTTCTGTGCTGGATACGGGGTGCAGGCGAGAGATAATGCCGGGAAACGCCATACTTATTCCTCTTAATGGGTATCCGGCGGATTATACGAGTTATTGGGGGGGCCACAATAAAGGTTTCTTTTCGAGACTGTTTACCTGAGGCGGCTGAGCGATTACCATCCCCCCTTGAAGGCAAGGGTTGTCGCCGAAAGGCGCTCATAAGATAGAGGCTCGACCATAACGAGTCCGAACAAAACTGATACACTTGACTACGAGTCGTCGCGAAAAATAAAAGGCGGAGTAAATCCGCCAAACGGAGTATGGAACATTATGAATTCAAATATCGTCACTGTTGGCAAGAAGATCCGTCAGATCCGTGAAGCGGTCGGTTTGAGCCGTCCGAAGTTTGCAGATTTGCTGGGTGTTCCTCCCACCACGCTGAAAAACTACGAGCTGGGTTACCGTGAAGTTGGGGGCGCCTTCCTGGTTGCCCTGGCGCACCACCCGGATCTGCACAAGTTCACTCTCTGGCTGCTGGCAGACAAGAAAGTCGCCGAAATCGGCCAGATTGGCCCGGATGACCTCGCCAAGGCGTGATCATCGATGTGAATAGAAATGCCGCCTTCGGGCGGTATTTTTTTTGGGTCGCCGATCGATATTTTGATCTAACACGCTTTGAATTATCCATGCAGGCCAACGAGAATAAGCGGCCCCGAAAAGTGGGCCCCTGGTGGTATCTGGCCACCCGAACACTATTACATTCAGGATGATATGAGCAATCGGTATGGAGTATGGGTATGAGCAGTAATGAGTTGGATAAACGCTATGGCCTGATGACTGCCATTGCGATGGTGGTCGGCGTGGTGATCGGCTCCGGTGTCTTCTTCAAGGCCGATGATGTACTGCGTCTGACTGGCGGTAATCTGGCCATTGCGCTGCTGGCATGGGCGCTGGGGGCATTTTCGATGATCTTCGGCGCGCTGGTGTTTGCCGAGTTTGCCCAGCGGATCGAAAAGTCCAACGGTATCGTCGATTATGCCGAAGCGGCATACGGCAAAATGTTTGGTTATCTGGTGGGGTGGTTCAAAGGCGTACTCTATTACGCCCCTCTTTCCGCCATCCTTGCCTGGGTCGCCGCTCTGTACACCA
>NZ_CAWNZT010000410.1:0-11229 GCF_963878965.1 Aeromonas sp. HMWF015
GGTGATCAAGATCTTCTCGGTAGCCGCCGTGATCTTCCTGCCGCCGACCCTGATCGCCAGTATCTACGGCATGAACTTCGGCCGCATGCCGGAGCTCGCCTGGGAGTATGGTTATCCCATGTCACTGGTGCTGATGGTGATGTCATCGCTCGGCACCGGCCTCTTCTTCAAACGCAAAGGCTGGCTGTAACGCCGCCGACGCGCGCTGCGATATCTGAAGAAATCGATTGGGGGGCATGGCCCCCCGATTAATTTGCGCCACGCCCAACGCCTTGCAAAGGGCGCTTCGTCGCCCCATATCTCCTCCATCACTCAATTCAAGTGGATAACGGGCAACCATGACCCTCTACCCCGAACACCGATATGACGATCACGGCCAGTTGCGCCCGCCCCTCTGGTTCTGGCCCATCGCCCTGTTGCTGACCCGCTCGGTCTGGCTCTTTTTGATGGCAGGGGTCACCCGCGAGAGCGGCAGCGAGATCCTGACCCTCTTCTATCCGGACAAGATCACCCTCTACATCAGCCTGCTGACCGACGTGCCCGCCATCCTGGCGTTGCTCGCCTGCGGCGGCACCTATCAGCAGACCCAAAGCATTCGCGCCAGACTCCGGCGCCACAGCCCGCGGCTGCTACTCTGCTCTGCCGTCAGCGGCCTGCTGATGCAACTGCACAGCCTCAATCTGCAAAAGTGGTCGTTCAGCTGGCCCACCGCACTGGTGCTGGTCGCCAGCCTCTGGTCACTCTGGTATCTGCTGCGCAGTCGCCAACTACGGGAATATGCAGCAGATCAGCCCCACTGACGGGGCTGACACCTATTGACGAGTGACCCGGATCTGCAGAGTCTGGCGCTCGCTCTGGCTGCCTCGCCCGCCCTGTAGCTGGGTGCCGAGGCTACTCCCCTGATCCGCTGAGCTGGTCGAGAGCTCCCCCACCGTCAGCCACTGACCCGGGGGCCCGCTCACCTCGGTGGCACTCTGCCCGCGATTGATGGTGCCCTGATCCAGCCTCGCCTGTTCGCTGCTCAGCGCAATCTGCACCCGATCGCCAATCAAGGTGGCCGTGGCATAGAGGCCGTTCACCAGCGGCATCATCCCCACCACGGCGCCCCCGTTCCACTGATAGAAGGTGACCGGCTGATAGGAGCCCATCTGCAGCAGCACGGGACGGCCCGACAGCCCGCGCACCTGCCAGCTGTCGTTCTGGCTGCGCTGGTACTGCCGGGCGTTGCCATCGAGCAACCACTGCCGCTTGGCCTCGTCGCGACTGATTGAGCCCCCCAGTTGCTGACCGCTGGCGGCACCATCGACCCGCCACTCGATAAGCAGGCTTTGCGGTGGCTGGTTGACCTGCGCCAGCGTGGCTTCGGCCTCCTGCAGCTGGGCTGGCGTCCCGCTCAGCACCAGCTGATTACCCATGGCACTAACCCCAAGCTGGGGATAGATCTCCTTGAGGGTCTGCACCGCCGCCTGCACTTCGAATACCGGGATCACCTTCACCTCGGCCCACAGCGACGGGCTCCAGAGTCCCATCATGCAGCCAAGCCACAGCAGCGCCCTGCGGCCAACCTTGCCCATCCGAACCATTACGCTCTCCTCGTTTTCTGTGCTCTTCTCGCTCTCTGTTCTCTCTCTGCTCAGGCGTAGACCTGCGCCCGCAGCCAACAGCTCAGCCCTATTCCGCTCACCCTTCGATGATGAACCCGGCGGTTGCCAAAAAACAATCGGGAATGCAGCAACTCCGTGATTTCCCACGGTATGAGGCTCTCATTCCACGCCCGTTATCGCGTAAGATAGCGGCATCATAGTTGCCCAAGCGGAATCCATCATGTTGAAACAGCTGTTGTTACTCCCCCTCGCCCTGCTGCTGGGGGCCTGCTCCCTGACCCAGTACAACGTCAGCGAGGCCGAAATCAACCAGTACCTCAAAGATCAGGTCTCTTTTGAAAAACAGCTGGGGATCCCCGGCATCATGTCGAGCAAGATCCGTCTGGACGAGATGCAGAGCCGCATCGGCCGCAAACAAGCAGATCGCATCGAACTGGACGCCGCTGGTGACCTGCAGGTGAGCAGCCCCCTTGGCAGCCAGCAGATGAAGATCCGCTTTGCCCTGAGTGCCCGCCCCGACTATGTGGCCGATCAGGGCGCCATCTATCTGCGCGACCTTGAGCTGGTCTCGGTCAAGACTGAGCCAGCCGATATCGGGGCCGCCCTCACCCCGCTGCTGCCCACCTTCAATCAGTCGCTCTCCCTGTTCCTGTCGCAGACCCCGGTCTATCGCCTCGACAGCAGCCGCAAGAACGAAGCCAGGATCAAGGAGAAGGTCGAAGCCCTCAAGGTGGAGCCTGGCCGTCTGGTCATCCCGTTCAAGCTACTCTGATCCCCGCAGCGCTGGCACTTTCAGCGCGTTCAACAGATAACCGTCCTCTTCGACAGCGCATATCCGGTTTAACGTGCCGCCGAATGGGGCGGTTTTTTACTTCTCAAGTCACCCTCAACACAGCATAATGCAGACCATTCTCATTTAGATTCGTCATGAGAAGCGTCAATAATAAAACCAATGGTGAGAAGGGACATGAGAAAAACCGTACTGGTTCAGGCGATCGCCTGCGCACTGATCAGCGGCGCCGCACACGCTGCCGTCAAGGTCGAAGACAAGACATTCAATACCGCCGCCAACATGCTGGCCTATACCGAATTCGAGCTCTCCGGTGAGCCGCTGGCCGAAGCGCTGGGGCTGGATCTGGATGTGCTGGATGCCAACCGTGCCGATGAGCCGACCCCGTTCGACTTCGCTGCCGGCATCGAATCCTACGAATACTCCGAAGAGGCGATGTACGCCCTCAACTACCAATCCGGCATGGGCCCGCATCTGGTGAACGGGCCGCAAAACCTGGCTCGTGGTGGCACTATGGCCTCTCTGGGGCAACGAGTGCTGGCCATGGCCGATGCCGTTGGCTTCCCGGCGGATGAAGTGCCGCAGGGCATGTATCCCCTCTCCCTGCCCTACGCCTCCGCCAACCCGGAGTTTGCCCAGGCAGTGAATAGCACTCCGGTCAATGGTGACCAGATCACCATCAAGACCGCCAAAGGGACCGAGAAAACCGTCAAGACCCAGGTGCCCGCCTACTTCCGCGACTACAGCACCCTGCGCTGGAGCGGCAGCGACAACCTGCTGGTGCCCGCAGCGGTGGGCGGCATCCTGCTCAAAGAGGTGATGTGGTCCCAGGACTTCCTCGGCGGCATGCACGTGGCCGAGACCGATGAAGAGGTAGAAGCCGCCTCCGCCACCATGGATCAGGATGGCAAACACAAGCTGGGCGTCTCTGCCGCCGATGGCTTCAACGGCATGATGCTGACCGAGCAATCCATCGACAAGCTGGCCATCATGCAGAACCAGCTTGGCTTCGATGGCAAACAACTGGGCGCCAAGATCACCCCGCAGTACGATCCGGCCAAGGGCGTGATTTACTTCCCCCATCAGGTGAAAGTGACCGAAACCAGCAACAACGATGCCGGTGCCATCGGCAAGCTGGAGGTGGTGGATGGTTCCGCCCAGCTGCGCGATGCCTGGATGATGCTGTGGCCGCTCTCCGAGTTCTATGCCTTCAGCGATCAGCGCAGCGCCAACACCAACCAGAACCCGGCCTTTCACGCCGTGTTTGACGGTGCGCCGTTTGCCGCCTCACCGGCTGCCAACAAGGTCAATGACCTGGGCAAAGCGGTTGCGGGCAGCGATGCCTTCTCGCTGGCGATCAACCTCTCCAACCTCACCTTCAAGAACCTGGCGGCCCTGCACTTTGATGCCAAGGCTGGCACCCTGGTCGACAGCTGGCAGGCAGGCAAACAGGGCAAGCACGTCACCACCTTTGACGCCGCTTACGCACTGGTCGCCCTGCAGATCTTCCAGCGCGCTCAGGACGCGCTGCCGGTCGGTTACGCCGCCGGTGACAATGGCGAGCTGAACCTCAAGACCAAGCAGGGTCAGCAGGCGCTTGAGCTTATCCGCAAACAGGCCGATTTCATCCTTGCCAACCTCAAGGGCAAAAATGGTCTGGTGCATGACGGCATCACCCTGGGTGGCAAGCTCGATGCCGGCCACTCCATCGATGCACAGTTCGCCGCCATCCGTGGTCTGACTGCCGCCTTCCTCGCTACCTCCGATGCCAAGTACCGCACCGCTGCCCGCGAGCTGTTCATCGCCACCGACAAGGCCTACTTCAATGCCAAGGCGGGCACCTGGCTGGCGGGTAAACAGGGTGAATACACTCCCTGGACCCAGGCTGCCATCTCCGGCGCCCTGCGCTCTGCCATGCTGAACCTGCGCAACGAAGGGGCCGAGAAGGCGCCCGAGCTGGAGCTGGCCAAGCTGACCGGTCAGTACGTCAGCTGGTTCCGTGGCACCGTCAACGGTGGCATGCAGATGGCTGAGTGGATCGGTGACTCCGGCGAGAACATCATCGAAGGCGCCGGCAGCGACACCGACGAAGATGGCGTACCGCAGGTGACCGCCGCCGGTGGCAAGTACGGCACCGCCATGGTGATGGCCGCCAAAGCGGTGGTTAGCGAATAATCCTTGCCATTCACCAGCATGAAAAAGGGAGCCAACTTGGCTCCCTTTGCATTACAGCGTCTGACACAATTTCAAGGGCCTTTCTCAAACCAGCTTGTCCAGCATCTCCTTGGTCACCAGCACAATCCCCTGCTCGGAGCGGTAGAAGCGGCGGCTATCCTCATCGGCATTCTCCCCCACCACCAGCCCATCTGGCAGCACACATCCCTTGTCCACCACCACCCGGCGCAGACGGCAACCGGCGCCAATCTCGACCCCGGGGAAGATGATGGCCTGATCTAGGGTGCAGAAGGAGTGCACCCGCACATTGGTAAAGAGCACCGAGTTGAGCACAAACGACCCGCTGACGATGGTACCGCCCGAGAACATAGAGTTGATGGTCATGCCATGCTGACCATTGCGATCCTGCACGAACTTGGCCGGTGGCGTCAGGGTCTGGCTGGTCCAGATGGGCCAGTTCTGATCGTAGATGTCGAGCTCGGGCAGCACGGAGGCGAGATCCATGTTCGCTTCCCAGAAGGAGTCCAGCGTACCCACGTCACGCCAATAGGGCTTTTGCCCCTCGCGCGCCCCGACACAGGACATGTTGAAGGGGTGAGCAAATGCCATCCCCTCCTCCACGATGCGGGGGATCACGTCCATCCCGAAGTCGTGTTTGGAGTCCTGATTGAGAATGTCCTCCTCCAGCAGTTGGTAGAGGTACTCCGCCTCGAAGATATAGATCCCCATGGAGGCCAGCGAGCGATCTTCACAACCCGGCATGGCGGGCGGATTGGCCGGTTTTTCGACGAAGGCGCGGATCTTGCGCTGCTCGTCGATATCCATGATCCCGAAGGCGGATGCCTCGGCCCGCGGCACCTCGATACAGGCGACCGTCACCTTGGCGCCAAGGCGCACGTGGTCGAGCAGCATGGCGGCGTAATCCATCTTGTAGATGTGATCCCCCGCCAGCACCACCAGGTATTTGGGGCCGTAGTCACGGATGATATCGACGTTCTGATAGATGGCATCGGCGGTGCCGCGATACCAGTGCACCTCGTCCACCCGTTGCTGGGCAGGGAGCAGGTCGATGAATTCGTTCATCTGGTAACGCAGGAAGGACCAGCCCGATTGCAGGTGACGCAGCAGGCTGTGAGATTTGTATTGGGTGACTACACCAACGCGGCGGATCCCCGAGTTGATACAGTTGGAGAGCACAAAATCAATGATCCGGAATTTGCCACCGAAATGGACGGCAGGCTTGGCGCGGTTGTCAGTCAACTGCTTCAGGCGACTACCACGTCCACCCGCCAGCACCAGTGCCATACTCTGGTTCAATAATTGTCGTGCTTTGGCACTATTTTCGGGCTCTAACAACATGATTTACCTCTGCCTTGTTTGATCTATTTTCAACTCATCTTCGCCTGTTTCGGCACCTGTGAAAGTGGTTTCACTCACATTTAACCGATCTCAATTGACCCTTTTCACCGAGTTGCGAGGAATAGCATGCTTTGCTCCGCTAGCTTGGTTAAAATTCCCCCACAAAGCAGCCACTTCAAGGATGACAAGATGGTTCACAAGCTCGGACGTACCCTCTTTCTGATCGCCACCATAGTGACCATACCCCTGCTGCTCCTGCAAGCAGTTTGGTTGGCCCTTCAGAGCACACCGCTCACATTGGCCATTATCCTGGCCACCACACTGCTTGGCATGATCCTGCTGTTGATGCTGGCCATCCGCACCATGGATGGCATGCTCCAGCATCAGGAGCTCACCTGGGTCAAGGCGATCAGGGGACGGGATCCCTCACAACTCGATGAGCCCGCCTCCCAGGAGGTGCTGCAACAGCTGCTGGAGCAGTTCGAAAGCGCCGAGCAGAGCGCTCATCGCCAGCTGACCGAACTCAGCAACCTGGCTACCACCGACGAGCTGACCCAGCTACTCAACCGCCACGCGTTTCGCCGCGACATGACCGAGTTGCTGCAGCGGGATCAGGACACCCAGACCGCGACCCTGGTGCTGATCCGTGCCACCGAGCTTGGCAAGATCAACGCCCAGCGCGGCTTCCAGTCTGGTGATGCCTATATCAAGGACATGGCCGCTCTCATCAAGCGGGTGGTAAGCCGCTTCCCGGGCAATCAGGTCTACCGCATCTCGGGGGCCGATTTTGCCGTACTGGTGCAACCGGTGGCCAATATTCCCCCCCATCTGCTGGGGCAGGATTTGAAGGTGGCCTTCGATCACTATCAGGATCAGCACGAGCTGGAGAGCACCGGTTACTCGGGGCTGACCAAGCTCAGCAGCGGCCAGAAAATCGAAGCTGTGCTGGCCAGAGCGGATCTGGCGCTGGCTCGCGCCCAGACTGAAACCATCAACGGCTGGGCCATCCAGCAGGATGACAGCGCCTCCGATCTGCAGGGGCAACACCACTGGCGCGACGTGCTGACCGAAGTGCTGGCGCAGGAGCGCCTCAGCTTTACCTACCAGCCGATCCAGCCCCTGCACCGCAGCATGCTGGCCTACAACGAGATCTACACCCGCTTCAGCGGCAATGACGGCACCGCCCTGCCCACCGACACCCTGTTTGCCATGGCCCAGCGGCTGGATATGGTGATGCGGCTGGAGCAGCTGGTCATTACCCACATCATGCGTCAGTACCGGGCCTTTGGTGCCAACCAGAGTCGCTGGGGGATCAACCTCTCCCCCAACCTGCTGCAAAACAGCGCCTTCCTGATCTGGCTCGACCGCCAGCTGCTCAAAGATCCCAATACCAGCGCCAATCTGGTGTTCGAACTGGATGAAGAGCATCTGGAACGCAACCTGACCGGCGCCAAGCGGGTGTTTGAACTGCTGCGCCGCAACGGCAGCCGCTCGGCCATCGCCAATTTCGGCAAGGGGATCGGCTCCTTTACCCTGTTTCGCGAGCTCAAGCCCGACTACATCAAGCTGGATCCTGCCCTGATCACCGGGTTGGAGCAGGATCAGACCAACCAGCAGTTCGTGCGGATGATCGTCGATGTATCACATCGGATGGGGTGTCAGGTGATTGCAGAGGGGGTAGAACAGCTTGGTCAGAAACAGCTGCTGCAGGGGATGTACGTCGATGGCTTGCAGGGCTATCTGATCGCCCGGCCGCAACCGCTGCGACCGGATATCAGCCAGCTGGGGCTCTTTACTGAGGATGCTTCAGCTTCAAAAGGGTCAGAATGATGTCATTGAGCTGGCGATAGCGTTCCAGCTCTTTCTGATCGTAACGGGTCGCCAGTGTGGTGGGGTTGTGGCGGTTCTTGAGGTAACGGTTGATTTGCAGGCGATTGAACCCCGCCACCTGATAGACCTGGCCGAGTAGGGTATTGAGTTCATCGTGCTCCAGACCGGCCCTGGCCAGATAGTCCCCATCGGCTGGACTCTCGGTCTGGTGACTCCATTTGCCAATACGGCCGCTCTCTTGCAGGTAGCTGAGCCACTGCTCGATATAGAGGGGTTTGCAGCCCGCCAGCAGATTGAAAAAGCCCACCGCATCGCAACGACAACCGCTCAGGAGCACGACCGCCAGCTGATCATCATCGCACTGGAAGGTCACTGGTCCGGCTTGGGCCCAATCCAGCGCCTGCACCCGAATGCTGGCCTTCTCACCCGCAGCTCCCGTTACGTCGAATACAAACATGGCGCTCCTCCCTTGGCAAAAGGTTGATGATGGACCATCCCCCTGACAGGTGCAAAGGCAAATCGGCTTTTAACTCATCAATCGGGCCATTCGACCATAAAAAAGACCGGCACCCTCACGGATGCCGGTCTTTGTCCCGATGGCCTGTGCGTTCATGCCATCAATGGAGGCGCTTTCAGGCGTCCAGTTCAACCAGTGCCTTGGCCAGCTCGATGGGTTCGAGCTCCTGACCTTCCAGATCGGCGTTCCAGTTCGGGCCGACCAGCACATCATCTTCATCCAGATCGTTGATCCAGATATCGAGAAACTCTTCCAGATCGATCACTTCCGGCTCGTAATCGGCCCACTCGTCAACACAGTGCAGACGGGCGTCCTCTTCGGCAGACCAGAGCGGCATCACGTCGGCATCTTCAAATTCGGCGGAGCGGCAGACGACCCAGTCTTCCCCATAGCGCAGACCCCACACCTGACCCGACTCGCGGACTTGTTCGATAAACAGTTGGAAATTGGCGTCAAGGTTGTCGTTAAGCATGCTCATGGGATTCTCTCTTTCTTTCGGGTGCTGCGGCATTGTCGGGCGACAATACGATGGCCAAATGGTGTCGTAAAAGTGACATGGACTCAAGCATATTGGGGTTATTCCGGGAAAAAAGCCGGGATAACCCCCATTTGCCTGCAAAAACGCCTCCCGATGGAGGCGTCTTGCAGATTCAGGAGATCAACGCTCCCAGTAAACCTCTTCCAGGCTGTCCTCTTTCTCCGGCAAACCGCGGGAGAGACGTGGGCTGCTCTGGGCCAACACCTCGTAGCTGACGCGGTTGGCGTATTTGCACACCTGGGCCAGTGAGGAGTAGGTCAGGAACTCGGAGATGTGCTTGGCGGAGTTGGGCACATTCATCCGGTGATAGGAGTTGGCCACCATGTCGTGCAGCACGGCGGAAAGGGCGCCATCCCCTGCCCCGTTGGTGTTCTTGATCTTCTCCGGGCCACCCATGTACGGGGAGATGTGGGAGTAGATGCGGGCCGGTTTACGGCACTTGGCACGGGCCATCGGGCGGCTGAATTCATACATGTTGAACTCGGGGATAACGCCCGGCAACAGGGTATGAGTGGTCTCGCGCTTGTAGTCCTCGTCGGTGTAGCTCGCCATGTAGAGGCCGATGGGGCCAGCAGTACAGAGCACCATGTCGGCCCAATCCAGCGCCTTGTCGGCCGCACCGAGCGGATCTGCGATACCGGTCAGGGCTTCACCTTCGTCTTCGTTCATCGCCAGTACAGTCACGTTCTCGGCAATGAAGTCACACCACCACTGGGGGTTTTCGTCGATGACGAAACGGGTGCCCAGGGTCAGCACCACGGGAATACCGGCCTCGCGGGCATAACGCACAGCTGTCATGGCCGCCTCTTTCATCGGATCACCATCGTCACCGCGCACCAGATAGGCGGTGATCACCAGTGCAGACGCCCCTTTGATCACATCCTCCGGAATATGCTGCACATCCAGCTGGTTCATCTTGCCAGCGTTGATGCCGAAGCTGCGTTCGCCGCACTCGGTGATGAAGGTGAAGCAACGGCCGATGGGGCCATCAACCGGCTGCAGATAGTCCAGATTGACGCGGGAAGAGGTGTTGCACAGATAACGGTAGGCGTAGCAGCCGATGCGAATGTCCTGACTCATCACACCCAGCAAGATGGAGTGAGAATCGGCCAGTACCGAGTAGTTGTGTACCGTGTTGCCAATAGTGCCACCGGCAAACTCGCTCACTACCATGTTGTTGGCCTTGAGCTCGTCATAGATGCGTTCGGCCACGTCGTCGTTGATGACGACGGAGTGCCCCTTGCTCAGACCATAACGGGTCAGAAAGTCTTCATCCACATGAGCTTCGATATCAACCAGGGTCTGATCAATCCCGACGACATAGGCTTTGCCCAGCTCGGTTAACAGGGGATTTTGCGGCACCAGGGGATCGCGTCTGTCGACAGGGAAGTAGTGTTTGGACTTGCGCTGACCGGGAAATTTCATGGCAATGTTCTGTGCTCTGGGGGAAAGAGGGGCGGGATTTTAACACAATCCGCCGCCCCGAAAAGTCGCCCTGTTTAAATAATGGAGTCAGTATAGACAAGGCCTGCAAGGAAAAACGTTTGCCTTTTCACCATAAAAAAACCACCCAACCCAGGGTGGTTCCCTAGCATACAAAAGCGCCGGTTTTCAGGCGGCCGCCATGCCCTGCAACAGGGCCAGCAGCGAGAAGAGGCCGAGGGCTAGCCAGAACAGCAAGGTGCCCAGAAAACGGGGCACATTGGGGGCTTTGGGGATCTGGATGCCGATGGCATGCAGGATGCGGCCGACCAACAGCATGGCGCCCCCCACATGCAGCCAGAGCGCACCGGCACCGGAGAGCTCGCACAACGCCATCAGCAGCAGGGTCAGCGGCACATACTCGGCAAAATTGCCGTGGGCCCGGATCGCCGCCAGCAGCTCGGAGGCCTCCCCCTGCCCTATCATCACCCCGAACTGGGCGCGGCGTTTGACCACCCAGAAAGAGAGCCCCAGAAACAGCAGCCCCAGCAGACCTGCATAAATCAGCGTGATATGTACCATGACTCGACTCCTTGTTTGACTGACTGCCGGTCACTCATGCCAATTCGCGGCAGATGAGCGAGACCATCATCCGGATATGGGCCTGATCGCTGTTGAGGGCCGGAATATATTCAAACCGCTCGCCACCAGCCTCCATGAAGATCTCCCGGTTCTGTACCTGAATTTCCTCAAGGGTTTCGAGGCAGTCGGCCGCAAAGGCGGGGCAAATTACATCGAGCCGCTTGATCCCGGTGGCCGGCAGGCCAGCAATGGTCACGTCTGTGTAGGGCTTGAGCCACTCCTCCTTGCCAAAGCGGGACTGGAAGCTGGCCGTCCACTGCCCGGCCTCCAGCCCGAGCGCCTCGGCCAGCAAGCTGGCGGTATGGCGACACTGGTGACCATAGGGGTCCCCTTCGTTCTCGTAGCGCTCGGG
>NZ_CAWNZT010000410.1:11239-29996 GCF_963878965.1 Aeromonas sp. HMWF015
AGGATCACCCGGTTGACCCCTTTGGCCTTGAGCGCCTGCCAGCCATCATTCACTGACGGGGAACCATAGGTCATCGCCAGCTCCACCGGCACTTCGACCCCCTCCCGCTTGAGCTCCTGCTCCAGTGCGGCGCGCTGCTGCTTGCTTATCACCATCAGCGGCGAGCCCTGCTCGGTCCACACCTGCTGATAGAGCTTGGCCACTTTGGGCGAGCGCGTCGGCAAGATGATGAAGTGGAGCAGCGGGCACCAGAGGTAACGGGGCAGGTCCACCACACGGGGATCGTGCAGAAACTGGCTGAGGAACGCTTTGACGGCAGCGGTGGTCGGTGCGGCTGGGGTACCCAGATTGACCAGCAATATTCCGGTTTTCGTGGTCACGTTGGCTTCCTGTCTATCTGTCATTATGCAAAAAGGGCCCGACAGGGCCCTTCTCTTTATATATCTGATGGCACGGGAAACTGTGCCGGCAGCAAAGATCAGCCCAGAATGGTGGCAAGCTGCTTGCTGACCAGATCAACCGGCTGGGTGCCGTCGATCTTGACGTAACGGGTGTGGCCCGCTTCCGCCTCTTTGCCGTAGAAACCGATCAGCGGCGCGGTCTGCTGATGATATACATCCAGACGCTTGCGTACTGTGGTCTCTTCGTCGTCGGCGCGGATTACCAGATCTTCACCGGTCACGTCATCCTTGCCTTCCACTTTCGGCGGGTTGAACACCACGTGGTAGGTACGGCCGGAGCCGGAGTGAACGCGACGGCCGCTCATGCGCTTGACGATCTCTTCGTCCGGCACATCGAACTCCAGCACGAAATCAACCACGACACCGGCGTCCTTCATGGCTTGCGCCTGGGGAATGGTGCGCGGGAAACCGTCCAACAGGAAGCCTTTGGCGCAGTCCGGCTGAGCGATGCGCTCTTTGACCAGACCGATAATGATGTCGTCAGAGACCAGCTGACCTGCGTCCATCACAGCTTTGGCTTTCAGACCGAGCTCGGTGCCCGCCTTGATCGCCGCACGCAGCATGTCGCCGGTGGAGATCTGGGGAATACCGTGTTTTTCCATGATGAACTGAGCCTGGGTACCTTTGCCGGCGCCCGGAGCCCCCAACAGAACAATGCGCATACACGCTCCTATTGATTGGTTATTCAAATCTTGCGAAGGCAAAAAAGTACACGGTTTCGCCCGTTTCTACAAGGGTGAGCCACTTGAATGAGCACTTTATCACCACAATAACCGGCTGATCGAACAGGATTTCATCGCAAGGGGAAGACGCAAAAATAGCCAGGGATTCAGCATAGAGCGCCGAAAGCAGGAAGGACGTACGACAGAAAAAAAGATCCCGGCTCAGGGCCGGGAATTGCGCTCAAAAGTAACTACTTGTCGCTCGTAGTAGGAACAGGGCAATAGTAGTTTGCCCCCTATGCGTCAACAACTGTCAGATGTGACAGGCAGGCCGCTATGAAACCGGAACTGCGGATCCGGCGAGCAGATTAGCTCGGCTTCCAGCTTGCCAAAGAAGGCCACCCGCTCGCTGATATCCTCCCCTGCGTACTGTTCGGCCAGGCTCAGGTAATCCTGATAGTGGCGCGCCTCGGAGCGCAGCAAAGAGACGTAGAAGCGGCTCAGCTCTTCGTCCAGATGGGGCGCCAGCTTGGCAAAGCGCTCGCACGAGCGGGCCTCGATATAGGCGCCGATGATCATCTTATCGACTATGGTGGCCGGTTCATGGGTGCGCACATGCTGCATCAACTGACGGGCATAGCGGGAGGCCGTCACCGGCCCGTATTCGATGCCGCGGGCCTGCATGATCTCCAGCACCTGCTCGAAGTGATGCAACTCCTCCTGAATGAGCCGCACCATGGGAAACAGCAGTGGATTACGTTCCAGCTCGGCAAAGACGGTGCGATCAGACTCCCCCATGCTGCGTTTGCCCAGGATCTCGGCCTTCTCCGGGATGGCATCCAGCTCGCGATAAAACTCCAGCTTGGGCAGCAGATGGCGCTTGCCCTTGGGCAGGCAGTAGCGGCGCACCAGACTGTGGGCGGTGAGTGCGGCCTTGGTCTCGCAGTTGGCGTGATCGATAAGCAGGGTCGGTAAACGGGCCGGATCCCGCGCCATCTCTACCCACTCATCCGGGGTCTCGCACTGCAAAAAATGGCGCACTGGGGCTAGCAGATCATCCATCTAATCTCTCGTTTGTTAAACACGCCGGTTAAAAGCGTATCGGTCATATATGTTGCCGCCTATGCTAGCGGATCACGCTGACCATGCCCATATCCGGCAAGATAAACGGATGTTTTTCAAACAGATATTCCCTCCCCTTCTGCCGGTGCGAGGTAGAAACGACAATGGGGGCCACAGGCCCCCATCTCGCTATCCCATCCGGCAAAACCGCAAACGTTTAACTGCCTTCGTTAAAAATTTCCAGATTGCTGGTGCCTTCCTGCCATTCACGCACCGCTTTGGTGTCATCGTTGCGCAGGGCATTGAGGTGATCCAGATAGGACTGGTCCACGTCGGAGGTGACGTAGTGGCCATTGAAGACCGAGGTCTCGAAGTGGCGCAGATCCGGGTTGATCTCCCGCACGGCGGCTTCCAGATCTTCCAAATCCTGGAAAATCAGACCGTCAGCACCAATCAGCTTGCACACCTCTTCTACTTCACGGCCGTGGGCGATCAGCTCGTTGGCGGTGGGCATATCGATGCCATAGACGTTGGGGAAGCGAATTTCCGGCGCCGCCGAGGCGAAGTAGACCTTGGCAGCCCCCGCTTCACGGGCCATCTGGATGATCTGCTCGGACGTGGTACCACGCACGATGGAATCATCCACCAGCAACACCTTCTTGCCCTTGAATTCGGAGCTGATGGCGTTGAGTTTGCGACGCACCGACTTCTTGCGCTGGGTCTGGCCCGGCATGATGAAGGTACGACCGATGTAGCGGTTCTTCACGAAGCCCTGACGGTATGGCAGATCCAGGGTATGGGCGATCTCCAGCGCCACGTCACAGGAGGTCTCGGGGATGGGGATAACCACATCGACGTCGAGATCTTCCCACTCACGGGCAATCTTCTGACCCAGCTTGCGACCCATGTTGAGGCGGGCGGCGTAGACCGAGACCTTGTCGATGCACGAATCGGGACGGGCGAAATAGACATATTCAAAAATGCAGGAGCTCATCTGCGGGTTCTCCGCACACTGCTCGGAGAAGAGCTGGCCCTGCTCGGTGATGTAGATGGCTTCACCCGGCGCAATATCCCGCACCGTCTCGAAACCGATGGCGTCGAGTGCCACGCTCTCGGAGGCGAGCATGTACTCCACCTGGCCAAGCTCGTCCTGACGACGACCGAGGATCAGCGGGCGAATGCCGTTGGGATCGCGAAAACCGATGAGACCATGGCCAATCACCAGCGAGACCACCGCATAAGCGCCGCGGATCTGCTGATGGGTTCTGCGCACCGCGGCGAAGATATCTTCGGGGCGCAGGGCCATCTTGTCACAGCGATCCAGCTCGTGGGCCAGCACGTTCAGCAGCACTTCCGAGTCGGAGGTGGTGTTGATGTGACGGCGGGCGACCTTGAACTGCTGCTCCTTGAGCTCCTTGGCGTTGGTGAGGTTGCCGTTATGGGCCAGCACCATGCCGTAGGGCGAGTTCACATAAAAAGGTTGGGCTTCAGCGGCACTTGAGCTGCCTGCGGTGGGGTATCTGACATGACCTATGCCGATGTTCCCTTGCAGACGCTGCATGTGGCGCACTTCAAACACATCCTTCACCAGGCCATTGGCCTTGCGTTGCCGGAAGTTTCCACTATCAATGGTCACAATCCCGGCGGCATCCTGTCCCCTGTGCTGCAACACCGTCAAGGCGTCGTAGAGGGCCTGATTGACGGGGGTGGTGCCAACTATACCGACAATACCACACATGTCTTTGCTACCTCGAAGTCACTATACCTGTTTAAGAAAACTGGATGAGTTCAACATGAACCCGAAAAACCACTGGATCACCGGCTTGAACTCCGGCACCAGCTTGGACGCCACCCACCAGTCGCTCTGGGAGAGGCTGGTGAAGGTATCCATGAAAAAAAGCAGGGCACTGACGATCAGCACCCCGCGAATTGCACCGAAGCAGACCCCCAGCACCCGATCGGTACCGGAGAGACCCGTCTTGTCCACCAACAGGCCCACCACATAGTTGACCACGCTGCCGAGGATCAAAGTCGCCACAAACAGCGCCGCGATGGCCAGACCGTTGCGAACCAGCGCGTCGGAGAAGGAGGTGAAATAGACGGCGAGATCGGGATAGAAATGGCTGGCAATAAAGAAGGCGACGAACCAGGTGACAAGAGACATGGCCTCCTTGACGAAGCCGCGCACCAGGCTGATGAGAGCAGAGAAACCGACGATGCCGATGATGGCGTAATCAATCCAGACCATAGAAAAAGATGTCCTGCGAAATTGCGGCGCAGTCTAACAAAAACGATTGCGCATTGCTTGATAAAAATGTGTTAACTGTTCAAAGCGACGCCGAAAAGCCGCATTTTTTCAGCACTAAAACGGTTGATCGGCGCCAGAATGCACAACGCCATGGCAATGCCATGGCGTTGTGGTCTGCGGTGTGAGCTTACCCGATGTGGGTCAGGCCACCCATGTAGGATTGCAGCGCAGCCGGGATGGCGATGCGGCCATCTTCCTGCTGGTAGTTCTCCATCACGGCAACCAGGGTACGACCCACCGCCAGACCGGAACCGTTCAGGGTGTGCAGCAGCTGCGGCTTGCCGTCGATGCGCACGCGAGCCTGCATACGGCGCGCCTGGAAGTCGGTGCAGTTGGAGACAGAGGAGATCTCGCGGTAAGTGTTCTGGGCCGGCAGCCACACTTCCAGATCGTAGGTCTTGGAGGCGCAGAAGCCCATGTCACCGGTAGAGAGCGCCATCACGCGATACGGCAGCTCCAGCAGTTGCAGCACCTTCTCGGCGTGACCCACCATCTCCTCCAGCGCATCCCAGGATTTCTCCGGGTGAACCAGCTGAACCATTTCAACCTTGTCGAACTGGTGCATACGGATGAGGCCACGGGTATCACGACCGTAGGAACCGGCTTCAGAGCGGAAGCAGGGGCTGTGAGCGGTCATCTTGATTGGCAGCTCTTGCGCGTCAAAGATCTCGTCACGGGCCATGTTGGTGAGCGGCACTTCGGAGGTCGGGATCAGGGAGAACTTGCGCACCTTGCCTTCTTCTTCCCCTTCACCTTCGATACCGGTATTGAACAGGTCCTGGGCAAATTTCGGCAACTGACCGGTGCCATAGAGGCTGTCCGGGTTCACCAGATAGGGCACGTAGCACTCGGTGTAACCGTGCTGCTGGGTGTGCAGATCCAGCATGAACTGAGCCAGGGCACGGTGCAGACGGGCAATCTGACCCTTCATCACCACGAAACGGGTACCGGAGAGTTTGACGCCATTCTTGAAGTCAACGCCCTTGGCCGCTTCGCCCAGATCGATGTGATCGCGTACCGGGAAGCTGAACTCGCGCGGGGTCCCCCAACGGCGCACTTCTACGTTGTCGTTCTCGTCACGACCCACCGGCGTGGTCTCGCTCGGCAGGTTGGGGATGGCGTCGGCAATGGCTTTCAGCTGGGCCAGCAGGGCATCCAGCTCGACCTTGCTGGTTTCCAGCTCGTCGTTGATCTTGGTCACTTCGGCCTTGAGCGGGGCAACATCTTCACCACGACGGGCAGCTTCACCGATGGATTTGGAGCGGGCGTTGCGCTCGGCCTGCAGCTCCTGGGTACGGGACTGCAGATCCTTGCGTTTCTCTTCCAGAGCGTTGACAGCCGCTACGTCCAGAACGTAGCCACGTGTCGCCAGACGAGCGGCAGCCTCTTCGATATCGCTGCGCAGATATTTGGGATCCAGCATGGTTTACCTACTTTTTTAAAATGGGATCTGGGCCTGAGTCGTCATGACGGGCTGGGAAACAGATCCGGAAGTTAACATCGGTTGGCGCACCCCAATCGTCTTCAGAATCGGGCCTTAACTATCAGGCCTTCGAGATCAAGAAGATGGCGCAAGGCCAAGACAAGCGGGGTCAGACGGGCAGTGTAGCAGACCGCCCCCCTGCCCGAACAGGGACTATTTGTGTCGTTTTTACCGACTTTGGCACGCAAACCGTCCTGCATATTCAAACGTCTGACCAATTTTCAGCCATGCGGGGTAACAAAGGGGCTATTTGCCCCGTTGCTGCGGACTTTGCCTGTCCAGTTCATGGAGGTAATCGAGCTTCTGGCCAATCTGCTTTTCAAGGCCGCGATCGGTGGGCTGGTAGTACTGCTTGCCCGCCAGCTCGGGCGGAAAATACTGCTCGCCAGCGGCATAGGCGCCCGGCTCGTCATGGGCATAGCGATACTCGGCGCCATAGCCCAGATCGCTCATCAGCTTGGTCGGCGCATTGCGCAGGTGTACCGGCACCTCGAAGTCAGGGAGGTTTTTGGCATCATGAAGCGCCGCCTTCCAGGCGGTATAGACCGCATTGCTTTTCGGAGCGCAGGCGAGATAGACGATCGCCTGGGCGATGGCCCGCTCCCCTTCCGCCGGCCCGATCCGATGGAAACAATCCCAGGCCGACAGGGCAACCTGCATGGCACGGGGATCGGCATTGCCCACATCTTCCGAGGCAATCGCCAGCAAGCGGCGGGCAATATAGAGGGGATCGCAACCGGCGCTCACCATACGGGCGTACCAATAGAGCGCCGCATCCGGCGCCGAGCCGCGAATGGATTTGTGCACCGCGGAGATGAGGTCGTAGAAGTGATCGCCCCCCTTGTCGAAACGGGCCACATGTTCCCCCACCACGGCAGCGAGCAGGGCACTGTCGATCACCCGCGCCCCAGAGCTGTCGGTTTCGGTCATGTCGGCCAACAGCTCCAGATAGTTGAGGGATTTGCGCCCGTCCCCATCCACCGCCTTGGCCAGCGCCTCTTTGACGCCGGGGGCGAAGGTGAGTGCCGGATCATTGAGACCACGGGGATCGGTCATCGCCTGCTCGATCATGGCGAGGATATCGCTCTCCTCCAGCCGCTTGAGCAGATAAACCCGGGCCCGGGAGAGCAGTGCGTTGTTGAGTTCGAACGAGGGGTTTTCGGTAGTGGCACCAATAAAGGTGATGGTGCCATCTTCGATGTGAGGCAGGAACACATCCTGCTGGCTCTTGTTGAAGCGATGTACTTCATCCACGAACAGGATGGTGCGCACCCCGCGCCAGCTGTTCTCCTTCGCCTTGTCGATGGCGGCGCGGATCTCCTTGATACCGGAGGTGACCGCAGAGAGTCGCTCCACTTCCGCCTGGCAGTAGTGAGCCATCAACTCCGCCAGCGTGGTCTTGCCGGTACCGGGCGGCCCCCACAGGATCATCGAGTGACAGTGGCCCGCCAGAATGGCTTTGCGCAGGGGCTTGTCAGCCCCCAGGATATGTTGCTGACCGATATACTGGTCGAGGTTTTGCGGCCGCATCCGGGCCGCCAGCGGACGAAAGTCCGATGAAAAATCCAGCGACAAGTTACTCATCTGTATTGACCACCCAGCGTCACGCCACTCGCCTTTGACTGGCGCAGTGGCGAGCAATCCAACGACCGCTTGCTCATTAGCGCTGGTCGTCCAGCTCGACCCCCTTCGGGATCTTGAAAACAAATTCGTTGCCCTTGAGCACCGGCTTGCGGTTGAAGTTGCTCAGGGTGAATTCACTCCACTGCCCTTGCGCCTCTTTCACATCGAAACGACTGATGTTGTCTTGTCTGTCGAAGGTGACACGGAAGGAGGCAATCAGCTCATCCTTATTACGGCTGGTGACGGTATAGACATCGCCCTCTTGGGTCACGTCATAGTTCTTCCAGAACTTGTCGTCATTGCCAGCGATCAGAATAAAGGGGGTGTTGAGCACCGCATCTTTCAGCTTGAGGGCGGTCACCTGCTCGACGAAGGGATCATAGACCCAGACATCCTGACCATCGGCCACGATCAGACTCTCGTCCGGCGAGGTGGTGTGCCAGTTGAAACGGTTTGGCCGCTGCACCAGCAGATCGCCGCTGGCCTTTTGCAGCTCCTTGCCCTTGCTGTCATAGACGGTCTGGGCAAATTTGGCGGAGAAGAGGCTCACCCCCGCCAGCTTCTGTTTGAGATCGCTGGCCGCATCGGCCCACACCTGGCTGCTGGCCATCAGCAGCACGGTACCCATCAACAGTTGTTTTTTCATCACGCTTTTCATAAAGACGCTCTCGATAAAAGGCCACGCCCGCGGAGGGCATGGCCAGGGATAGTATGAAACGGTGAGGCTTAGTCCCGCACCGGCGGCGGTGCCAGCACGTCGCGCTGACCATTGCCACCCGGTGAGCTGACGATGCCCTGATTCTCCATCTGCTCGATGAGACGGGCTGCCCGGTTGTAACCAATCTTGAACTTGCGCTGGACGCTGGAGGTCGAGCCACGGCGGGACTCCACCACAAAAGCGACCGCTTCGTCGAACAAGGGGTCGAGCTCTTCATCGCCACCACCGCCATATTCGCCGCTGCCACCTTCGCCACCCGACTCACCGGAGAGGATCTCCTCGATGTAGTTCGGCTCGCCGCGCAGTTTCCAGTCCGCCACCACCTTGTGCACTTCGTGGTCATCGACAAAGGCACCGTGTACCCGGGTCGGGTTGGAGGTACCGGCTGGCATGTAGAGCATGTCGCCCATACCGAGCAGAGATTCGGCGCCGCCCTGATCGATGATGGTGCGCGAGTCGATCTTGCTCGACACCTGGAACGAAATCCGGGTCGGGATGTTGGCCTTGATAAGACCGGTAATGACATCCACCGACGGACGCTGGGTCGCCAGAATGAGGTGAATACCGGCGGCCCGCGCCTTCTGGGCGATACGGGCGATCAGCTCTTCCACCTTCTTGCCGACGATCATCATCATGTCGGCAAATTCGTCCACCACCACCACGATGTGGGGCAGCTTCTCCAGCTCCGGCGGCATCTGATCCATGGAGTCACCCGGACGCCACAACGGATCCAGCAGGGGTTCCCCCTCCTCGATGGCGGCCAGCACCTTGTCGTTGTAGCCCTTGAGGTTACGCACCCCGACCGCCGACATCAGCTTGTAACGGCGCTCCATCTCGCCCACACACCAGCGCAGGGCGTTGGCGGCATCCTTCATGTCGGTCACCACCTCGGTCAGCAGATGCGGGATCCCTTCGTAGACGGAGAGCTCCAGCATCTTGGGATCGATCATGATGAAGCGCAGGTCATCGGGGGATGACTTGTAGAGCATCGAGATGATCATGGTGTTGACCCCCACCGACTTACCGGAACCTGTGGTACCGGCCACCAGCAGGTGCGGCATCTTGGCCAGGTTCACCACCACCGGCTCCCCTGCGATGTCCTGACCCAGGCCCATGGTGAGCGGGTTGCGGCTATCGCGGAAAGCATCGCAGTCGAGGGTTTCGCGCAGGTAAACTGTCTGGCGCACCCGGTTGGGCAGCTCGATACCGACATAGGTTTTACCCGGGATCACTTCCACCACCCGCACGCTGCTGGCCGACAGAGAGCGGGCCAGATCGCGCGAGAGGTTGGTGATCTTGCTCGCCTTCATACCCGGCGCCAGATCAAGTTCAAAACGGGTAATGACCGGACCCGGATAGACACCCACCACCTTGGCCTGCACGTTGTAGTCGGCAAGCTTGGCCTCCACCAGACGGCCCATGCGATCCAGCTCATCCTTGCTCATCATTTGGGTCTTGGCGGGTGGACGGTCGAGCAGCTCGATACTCGGTAACGGCGGCATTGTTGACTGCGGACGACGCTTGGGCTTGGTCGGTGCGACGGCTACTGGCGCGGCGATCTCGTCGTCCCCTTCGGCCCACGGCAGATCCAGATCGTCCTCATCATCGTCATCGGCCACAGCCAGCACCGGCTGACGGCGCCCATTGGCGGCCGCCACCGCACGTTTGGGCTTGGCAGCCGGAGCCGGCTCATCATCTTCATCATCAAACTGGGGATCGAACTCGAAGGTATCGTCGTCGAGTTCCGGCAGCCACTCTTCGGAGGCAGCCTTCTGGTTCTTGGCCTTAGGCTTGCGCATCCAGCTGGTGTGCGGCTCATCTTCCTCGTCATCAAACGCGATGGCCCCTACCCCGCCTTCCAGCAAGGGATCCGGCCCCTCGTTGCGGGGTTGACGCCAGCCACCGGTCAGCCAGCGGCCGAGGGTGGTCGGGAAGTGGTAAACGGCGCTGACCGAACCGGTACAGGCCGCACCGATCTGCTCGACAATGGTGAGCCAGGACCAGCCGGTAAACAGGGTGATGCCGGTTGCCACGAAGCAGAGCAGCATCAGGTTGGCCCCGACGCCGCCAAACAGCGGCACCACCGCAGAAGCGATCACGTCCCCCACCAGACCACCGGCGGAGAAGTTCTGCATATCGTTGAAGTTCATGCTGGCAATGGCCGACATGCCGAGCACGGTCAGGATAAAGCCGATGATCCGCACCCCCAGGGTGAGGTAATCCACATCGAGCAGACGGCTCGGGCGCCAGAACAGACTCCAGCCCAGTAGCACCACCAGCGGCGGCACCAAATAGGAGAAGGCACCAAAGGTAAACATGGTGATATCGGCGAGCCAGGCACCGGCACTACCGGCGAGGTTCTTCACCTCCCCTTGCCAGGAGGTCTGGGACCAGCCGGGATCAGCGGGATGATAGGACAACAGGGCAAGCAGAAGATAAGCAGCCATCAGGGTGATGGCGATCAAGACGGCTTCGAAGATCCGTTGTGTACCTGATAAAGGAGTAAACAGCTTTTTATCGGCCAAACTCCGGCTCCTTTCTGAAAACATGTAATGCAGGAAATAAGGGGGCCTAGTATCCCCGAAAAGCCCATCGATTGTCAGCCAGAGCCTGATGGGACGGGGCCATATTTGCAATTATCTTTACAAGAAGAAACGAGCGGACCGGCCGCTCGTTTCTGACTGTCATGGTGTCTCATATGGAAAAGATACCACGGCATAACCTGCTTTATCGGGTGCTGATCACCAGACGACTGCTCTGCTTGACCTCTTCCATCACCACGTAGGTGCGGGTGTCATTGACACCGGGCAGACGCAGCAGGGTTTCCCCCAACAGACGGCGGTAAGCCGACATGTCGCTGACTCGGGTCTTGAGCAGATAGTCGAAGTCACCGGAAACCAGATGACACTCCTGGATCTCTTCGAGCACCTGAACAGCCTTGTTGAACTGTTCAAACACATCAGGCGCCCCGCGATTGAGAGTTATCTCTACAAACACCAGCAGAGATGCGTCCAGATAATGAGGGTTCAGAATAGCGGCATATCCTTCGATATAACCTTGTCGCTCGAGGCGACGAACCCGTTCCAGACACGGTGTAGGACTCAGGCCAACTCGCTTGGACAACTCAACATTCGAAATCCTGCCATCCTTTTGCAGTTCATTAAGAATGTTGCGGTCAATCCTGTCCAAATCCTTTAGCCGACTCTTAGCTTCCATCATTTTATTCCATCCTTTGGCTATTTTTTGGTAAGAATCACCAGTCATTTTATAATTATGGTCACAAATCCTGTCAATACCTGAATATACTAGGCGCAAATGTTGGTTAACATTTTGGCAACATGAAACACCAATCTATAGACGAGGGATAGCATGATTATCGGTGTACCTAAAGAGATAAAAAACCATGAATACCGCGTAGGCATGGTTCCGGCCAGTGTACGTGAACTGACAGCACGAAACCATACTGTTTTCGTCCAAAGCGGTGCCGGAAACGGCATTGGCTTCAGCGATGCAGATTATATCGCTGTTGGAGCCGAAATTTTGGCCTCTGCAGCAGAGGTTTTCGCCAAAGCCGAGATGATCGTCAAGGTCAAGGAACCTCAGCCTGTCGAATGTGCCATGCTACGTCCGGGTCAAACCCTGTTCACCTATCTGCATCTGGCGCCAGACTTGCCCCAGACCGAAGCCCTGCTGAAAAGCGGCGCCATCTGCATCGCCTATGAAACCGTCACCGACGGCCGTGGCGGCCTGCCCCTGCTGGCCCCCATGTCGGAAGTGGCCGGACGCATGTCTATTCAGGCGGGTGCCCAGGCGCTGGAAAAATCGCGCGGTGGTAGCGGTGTGCTGCTCGGCGGCGTACCCGGTGTCGAACCGGCCAAGGTGGTGATCATCGGTGGCGGCGTGGTCGGCTCCAATGCGGCTCGCATGGCCATTGGCCTGCGCGCAGATGTGACCATCCTCGACAACAACGTCGATACCCTGCGCCGTCTTGATAACGAGTTTCAGGGCGCAGCCAAGGTGGTCTACTCCAACAGCGAAACGCTGGAGCGCCATCTGCTGGCGGCCGATCTGGTCATCGGCGGCGTGCTGGTACCGGGCGCCACTGCGCCAAAACTTGTCCGCCGTGACCATATTGCGCGCATGAAGCCGGGTTCTGCCATCGTCGATGTGGCCATCGATCAGGGCGGCTGTGTGGAAACCTCCCACGCCACCACCCACCAGGATCCGACCTATATTGTCGATGAGGTGGTGCACTACTGTGTCGCCAACATGCCGGGGGCAGTGGCCCGCACCTCGACCGTGGCGCTCAACAATGCCACCCTCCCCTTTATCATCAAGCTGGCCCAGCAAGGGTATCGTCAGGCACTGCTGAGCGATCCCAACCTGTTGCACGGGCTCAACGTGATGGAGGGCAAACTCACCTGCAAGGAAGTGGCCGTGGCACATGGCCTTGCCTACACGGATCCCCTGACCCTGCTGAACTGATCTGCGCTGGCCTGCGCCAGTTGGAGATGAGTGAAAATCCGCCCGCGATGGGCGGTTTTTTTATTCCTTTATTTTGCATGTCACCCCTTGTGAACACGATTAGTGCAATCGACTCACCAGCCTTTGACCCCGGATCACGAATTACCTACAATCGCGCAAACTCATCACATCCCGGAAATGACATCATGAGCCAAGTCACTCACAGCAAATTGCTGATCTTAGGGTCAGGCCCGGCCGGTTACACCGCGGCCGTCTACGCCGCCCGCGCCAACCTCAATCCCCTGCTCATCACCGGCATGCAGCAAGGGGGTCAGCTGACCACCACCACCGAAGTGGAAAACTGGCCAGGTGATCCGGAAGGCCTGACCGGCCCGGCCCTGATGGAGCGCATGAAAGAGCATGCAGAGAAGTTCGATACCCGCATCCTGTTTGATCACATCAACAGTGTCGAACTGACTCAGCGCCCGTTCCGCCTCAAAGGAGACAACGGCGAATACACCTGCGATGCCCTGATCATCGCGACCGGCGCCTCCGCCAAGTATCTGGGTCTGCCCTCCGAAGAGGCCTTCAAGGGGCGCGGCGTCTCCGCCTGTGCCACCTGTGACGGTTTCTTCTACCGCAATCAGGAAGTAGCAGTGATCGGCGGCGGCAACACCGCTGTTGAAGAGGCTTTGTATCTGGCCAACATCGCCAAGAAGGTGCATCTCATTCACCGCCGCGACGAGTTCCGTGCCGAGAAGATCCTGATCAAGCGTCTGCACGACAAGGTTGCGAGCGGCAACATCGTGCTGCACACCCACCAGACCCTGGACGAAGTGCTGGGGGATCAGATGGGGGTCACCGGTGTGCGCCTGCGCAACACCCAAGACGACAGCACCAGCGAACTGCCGCTGATGGGCGTCTTCATCGCCATCGGTCACCAGCCCAATACCCAGATCTTCGATGGCCAGCTGGAGATGCAAAACGGCTACCTGAAGGTACGTGGCGGTCTCGACGGTTTTGCCACCCAAACCAGCATTGAAGGTGTCTTCGCTGCCGGCGATGTGGCCGACCACAATTACCGTCAGGCGATCACTTCTGCCGGTACAGGCTGCATGGCAGCCCTCGATGCCGAACGCTACCTCGACGCGCAATAAACAAGCGCAGATGTGATATAAGGCATACCAGTCGGTATGCCTTTTTTATTTAAAGGAGTCTAATGAAACAGAAGATATTGATTGTCGAAGATAGCCTGACCATCCGCCGTATGCTGACTCAGGCCATTGCCCAGCAAACTGGCCTCGAGATTGACGCCTTCGATACCCTCGAAGGCGCCCGTCACTGCCGGGGCGAGGAGTATGTGGTCGCGCTGGTGGACCTGACCTTGCCGGATGCGCCCCGTGGCGAAGCGGTCAACGAGCTGCTGGCTCGAGGTTTGCCGGTGGTGATCCTCACTGCCGACATCAGCGAGGATAAACGTGCCGCCTGGCTGGAAACCGGCGTGCTGGACTATGTGATGAAGGATTCGCGCCACTCGCTGCAATATGCCGTCAGTCTGGTGCACCGCCTCTATCTCAACCAGTCCATCGAAGTGCTGGTAGTCGACGACTCACGCACCTCCCGTCACCGCACCATGGCCCAGTTGCGCAAGCAGTTGTTGCAGGTGCATGAGGCCAGTCATGCCCGTGAAGCGATGGCGATGCTGGAGCAACACCCGGACATCCGGCTGGCACTGGTCGACTACTATATGCCGGATATCGATGGCATCAGTCTGGTGCGGATGCTGAGAGAGCGATACAGCAAGCAGCAGCTCGCGATTATCGGGATCTCGGTCTCGGACAAGCGCGGTCTCTCTGCTCGCTACCTCAAGCAAGGCGCCAACGACTTTCTCAACCAGCCGTTCGAGCCGGAAGAGCTGCAGTGCCGGGTCAGCCACAATCTGGAGGCGCTCGAGCAGTTCAACAGCATTCAGGAGTCAGCCAATCGCGACTACCTGACCGGTATCTACAACCGGCGCTACTGGTTCAACGAAGGGCAAAAATGGTTTGAAGAGCATCAGCACCAACAGACGCCTCTTGCACTCTGTGTGCTCGATGTGGATCACTTCAAGCAGGTCAACGATCACTGGGGCCATGCCATCGGCGATCAACTGCTCTGCCATCTGACCCGGCTACTGACCCAGTTCTTCCCCGATGCCATGATCGCCCGGTTTGGTGGAGAGGAGTTTGCCATGATGGTGCCTCACTGTACCGTCCCCGTGTTGATCAAGCGTCTTGAGGGGCTGCGTCAGCAGCTGCGCCAGCAACCCTTGTCACCGGAAACCCCGCTCTTTGTTCGCGCCAGTTACGGCGTGATCAGCGTCGGGCGGATATCCATGGACGAGGCGCTGAGCGTAGCGGATCGGCTGCTCTATCAGGCAAAGAACACCGGTCGCGACAAGATAGTCTCTCAAGAGACAGCTATCTGAATCCTCAGGGCATCAGTCCCGTGTATTACCGCCCGACAGACTTTCCGGCAGGAGAGTCTGCGGGTTCCTTTCCTGCCACAGTCTCCCCATCACAATGACTATCGAAAGTCAGTAAGTCTTGTCGACCCGCACCCCATCATCGAAGTAGAGAATGCGCACCTTGTCCCCATTGGCAAAGACCATAGCGGGATCATAATCCTGGATCACGTTGATAAGGGCATTTTGCTCGTTGCGGATCAGCAGCTCCACCAACTTGTTTTCCACCACGGTTCCCCCGGACTGGTATTGCTGCGCAGCCGCAGCACCTGCGAGCGCGCCGACGGCGGTGGCGATTTCACGGCCATGACCGCCACCAAACTGGTTCCCCAGCAGGCCGCCCAACACAGCCCCCCCCAGCGTCTTCCAGCCAGAGTGCTCTGACTCCAGGATCTGGCGCTGGGTAATATTGCGCACCGTTTCGACCTGACCAAACACCACCTGATTGACCGGCCGCGCGGTATTGCGCTGGTAGACCTCCGCCCCGGCGGGCGCCGTGACAAAGCAGAGCAAGCTGGATACTATCAGGATAATGGCCTTCATCTATGAACCTCGTTGCCTTATGTCTCGCTATCTTACCCAACTGGATGATGAGCTTTGCTGGTTTCCCGACCCCAGCCATGCGCTGGAAGAACCCAACGGCTTGCTGGCGATCGGCGGGGATCTCTCCCCTGCCAGATTGCTGGCAGCTTACCACAAGGGGATCTTTCCGTGGAATGAACCCCACCAACCGACCCTGTGGTGGTCACCGCATCCCCGCGGAGTGATCCGCCCAGACCAACTCCATGTGGGACGGACACTGCAGAAGATTATCCGCCGTACCCCATTCGATATTTCCGTCAATCGCGCCTTTAGTGAAGTCATTACCGCCTGCGCCGCCCCTCGTCGCACTGCCGATGGCACCTGGATCAGCCAACCCATGATCGAGGCCTATCAGCAGTTGCACCAACTGGGTCATGCCCACTCTATCGAGATCTGGCAGGAGGGAGAGCTGCAAGCGGGACTGTATGGCCTCTCTATTGGCCGACTGTTTTGCGGTGAATCCATGTTCAGCCGGATTGATAACGGCGCCAAACTTGCCATGGTGGCACTCTGTCGCCACTTCGCCCGCCATCGCGGCGCTCTCATCGATTGCCAGATGCAGAACCCGTTTCTGGCGACCCTGGGTATCGAGGAGTGGCCACGGGCCCGTTTTTTGGCTGAGCTGGCGCGCCTTGGCCATCAACCACTGTTGGCTTCCTGCTGGCAAGAGGGGGAGATCAGCCTATGACCGAAGAAGTGATCCTTAAAGTAGGGCTGACACCCAAGCATCCCTGCAGTTATCTAGACCATGAGCAGGAGCAATTGCTGGTACTGATGGATCACAATCTGCTCAACGCCAACGGTTACGAGCGATTGTTGACTGCCGGTTTTCGCCGCAGTGGCAACGACATCTATCGCCCCCACTGCCCGGCGTGCCATGCCTGCCAGTCCCTTCGTATTCACAGCGAGCGCTTTCGCCCCAGCCGCGGCCAGAAACGGATCCGCCAGCTCAACAGGGATATCGAGATCGTCCTGAGCTACGACGACAAGCCCGAGTATTACCTGCTCTACGAACGTTATATCCGCGAACGCCACCACGATGGCAGCATGTATCCCCCCAACCGTAGCCAGTATCGCGGGTTTCTCCATTGTGACTGGATGCCGCCACTCTACCTGGAGATGCGCAAAGAGGGCCGCCTGATCGGTGTCGCCACCACAGACCTGCTGCCCCACTCCTTGAGTGCCATGTACACCTTCTTCGATCCGGATTATGCCGATCGCTCCCTGGGCACCTTTGCCATCCTCTGCCAGCTCGATCTGGCTAGGCGAACCGGGCGAAGCTGGCTCTACCTTGGCTATCTGGTAGAGGCGTGTCGCAAGATGAATTACAAACGCAATTATCTTCCTCACGAGCTGTTAATTCAGGGGGAATGGAAAAATATCGACACCAAGCCCGAGTAAACTTTACACATAGCCTTAAATCCGGCATGATCCAGCGGTTTTTTGTTGTGGCTTATCAAGAGGATTCAATGGCTAAAGAAGACAGTATTGAGATGCAGGGCACTATTCTCGAAACCCTGCCCAATACCATGTTCCGTGTGGAACTGGAGAATGGTCACGTGGTTATCGCTCATATTTCAGGCAAGATGCGCAAAAACTACATTCGTATCCTGACTGGAGACAAAGTAACGGTAGCACTGACTCCCTACGATCTCTCCAAGGGACGTATTGTTTTCCGCTCTCGCTAAGCCAGGAATTCAGCAAAAAACCCCAACCTTTCGGTTGGGGTTTTTTGTCGTTTTCTGATCACTGACGCTTAGTGGGAAACAGCTTCAACATTGACCTGAAAATCAAAGCTGAGGCTGTCATTTACCAACTCAACCTTCACAATTCCCCCGTCAACCAGTGAACCGAACAGGATCTCGTTGGCCAGGGGTTTCTTGAGGTGCTCCTGGATTACCCGACCCATCGGTCTGGCGCCCATGGCTCTGTCATACCCCTTCTCCGCCAACCAGTGGCGGGCACGCTCGGACACCTCGAGAGAAACTCCCTTCGCATCCAGTTGAACCTGCAATTCGACAATGAACTTGTCGACTACCTGATGGATCACCGTCATATCCAGATGGTTGAACCAGATGGTGTGATCAAGCCGGTTACGAAACTCCGGACTGAAGGTCTTGTTGATCACCGCCATGGCATCGTGGCTCAAATCCTGTTGCTGGAAGCCAATCGATTTGCGCTGGGTCTCCTGCACTCCGGCGTTGGTAGTCATGACCAAAATCACGTTACGGAAATCCGCCTTACGCCCGTTGTTATCGGTCAAGGTGCCGTTGTCCATCACCTGCAACAGCAGATTGAATACGTCCGGGTGAGCTTTCTCAATTTCGTCAAGCAACACAACGGAATGAGGATGCTTGATCACCGCATCAGTCAGCAGCCCCCCCTGCTCAAAACCGACATAGCCGGGAGGCGCGCCAATCAGGCGAGATACGGTATGGCGTTCCATGTACTCGGACATATCAAAGCGCAGCATCTCGACACCCAATGCCTTGCCCAACTGCTGGGTCACCTCTGTTTTACCAACACCGGTAGGACCGGCAAACAGGAAGCAACCAACCGGGCGACGCTCGTTACCCAAACCTGAACGAGAGAGGCGAATCGCATCGGTCAGCACCTCGATGGCTTTATCCTGACCAAAAACCACCATCTTGAGATTGCGCTCCAGGTTCTTTAGCACCTCTTTATCCGAGGAAGAAACTGATTTCTCAGGAATGCGGGCGATCTTGGCTACGATGGACTCAATTTCTTGCACATTGATCACTTTCTTGCGCTTGCTCGCCGGCAGCAACCGCTGACCGGCACCCGCTTCGTCGATCACGTCGATCGCCTTGTCGGGTAAATGACGATCATTGATGTACTTGGCAGAGAGCTCGGCAGCTGCACGGATCGCC
>NZ_CAWNZT010000411.1:0-8603 GCF_963878965.1 Aeromonas sp. HMWF015
TAAACGGGGGATTAGTATATGTGCTGATCTGCTATTGCTAACTGTGGCATTCTGGGGTGGTTATTGGGTGCGGCTGGATGCCAATATTCCATTGCAGAGTGCACTGCACTGGCAAATGCTGGCGTTGTTACTACCGATAACCATCGTAATTTTTATGCGGTTAGGGCTGTATCGCGCAGTATTGCGCTATGTCGGTTTCAAGGTGTTGTGGACTGTGTCACTCGGTGTTCTCCTTTCCACCATGTCTTTGGTCATGCTGGCGTTTTTTATGGAAGTTCCACTTCCCAGAACGGTTTCGGTTATCTATTTTGCATTTTCAGTGTTGCTGATCGGTGGTGTGCGACTGTTTTTCCGGGCGCTGGTACAGCGTAGTGGTCAGCAACGTGTTGCGGTGCTGATTTACGGTGCTGGCTCTTCTGGGCGCCAGTTACAACTGGCGTTGAATCAAGGGCAGGAGTATCTGCCGGTGGCGTTTGTTGATGATGATCCCGCTTTGGTTAAAACCGTGATCCAGGGGGTGAACGTTTACAGTACGGACGCTATCGAAGCATTGATCGAGCGTTTTGATATTAAAAAGATCTTGTTGGCCATACCGAGTGCTTCGCGTAGTGTCAGGCAAGCGGTAATCAATAGGCTGGAACAGTGTCCATGTGAGGTTCTCTCTATTCCTGGTATGGCAGATCTGGTTGAGGGGAATGCTCATATCGATGAGCTTAAAGAGGTCAGCATTGAGGATTTGTTGGGGCGTGATGCTGTTGCACCGATCCCTGAACTGATCAATGCCAATATATCTGGCAAACGGGTGATGGTGACGGGAGCGGGTGGTTCCATCGGTTCTGAATTATGCCGCCAGATAATCCGTTGCAAACCTGCGCGATTGGCGTTGTTTGAGCTGTCTGAATATGGCTTATATGCCATTGATAAAGAGCTGCAAGAAATCAGCCGGCAAGAAGGGTTGCAGGTTGAGATAGTGCCATTACTAGGGTCGGTTCAGCGGCAACATCGCGTGCAAGCAGTGATGAGTACCTTCAAAATCCAGACTGTTTACCATGCTGCCGCTTACAAGCATGTCCCGCTGGTTGAATACAACGTTGTTGAAGGGGTGCGCAATAATGTTTTTGGTACCCTTTACTGTGCTCAGGCCGCTATCAGGGCCAAGGTTGAAACCTTTGTGCTGATTTCAACTGATAAGGCGGTGCGGCCCACTAATACCATGGGCACCACCAAACGATTGGCCGAACTGGTATTGCAATCGTTGGCTGCCGCGCAACGGCAAACCCGTTTTTGCATGGTGCGTTTTGGTAATGTCCTGGGCTCTTCGGGTTCTGTGGTACCGTTGTTTCGCAAGCAAATTCGCGATGGTGGCCCCTTGACCTTGACTCACCCTGACATCATTCGTTATTTCATGACCATTCCTGAGGCATCACAATTGGTGATCCAGGCGGGAGCTATGGGGCAGGGAGGGGATGTGTTTGTGTTGGACATGGGTGAGCCGGTCAAGATCATTGATTTGGCGCATCGGATGATCCGCTTGAGTGGCCTGAAGCTCAAGAGCGAACAACATCCCACTGGGGATATCGAGGTAAAGATCACTGGCTTGCGACCTGGCGAGAAGTTGTTTGAAGAGCTGTTAATTGGTGAACAGGTTGAGGGCACTGCCCATCCCCGGATCATGAAAGCCTCAGAGTCGATGTTGCCATGGCCACAACTGCGTGCGTTTTTGGCTGAGCTCGATGATGCGTGTTTCCGTTTTGATCATGAGCAGATCCGTAGCCTGCTATTAAGTATGCCGACAGGCTTTAATCCCACCGATGGGATCTGCGATCTGGTGTGGCAGGCAAAAAATACTTTACCGCATGAACCGAGCCTAAGTGTGGTCGAGGACATTGATTTTCTTAATTCAGAGAGTCATCAGCCAATGTATTAAACGGTGTGTTTTATGGAATGCCCACCGTTTGCATGAATGACGGAGCCGATAGATGGACAGAGGGACCGTATGTGGAGCATCATTAGCATGTTTGTGTCGAAGCAACTCTAGGTGCAATGCTCTGTCAGAGCGTAGCCTTCAAGCATGTCTTGTCAGTCGGTCTTATATCGCAGAAATGCTCGCTTAAATATGTTGAAAATTCTCGTTACGGGTGGAGCCGGCTTTATCGGCTCTGCCGTGGTGCGCCATATCATTCGTGATACTCAGGATGCCGTTATTAATCTCAATAAACTCACCTATGCCGGCAATCTGGAATCCCTAGCCGATGTATCGACAAGCGAGCGTTATGCGTTTGAGCAGGTGGATATCTGCAACCGCGCCGAGCTGGATCGGGTATTTGCCCTGCACCAGCAAGATGAACATCAAGCTGAATTGGTAACCGCAAGAAAATTTCGAATCGGGGATTCGCAAAATCGTGCAGTGGTATCTGGATAACCAGCAGTGGGTCAGCAACGTCAAGAGCGGTGCCTACCAGTCCTGGATTGAGCAGCACTATTCCGCGATTGAACAAAACGATGGGGAGCGTGCCTGATGCATATTCTGCTGTTTGGCAAAAACGGCCAGGTAGGCTGGGAGCTGCAACGCGCACTGGAGCCGCTCGGGCGTATCACTGCCGTTGATTTTGACTCCAGCGACTATTGCGGTGATTTCAGCAATCCGGCAGGGGTGGCCGAAACGGTACGTCTGGTCAAGCCGGACGTGATTGTCAACGCCGCAGCCCACACCGCAGTCGACAAGGCCGAAAGCGAGCGGGAGTTTGCCGAGCTGCTCAACGCGACCAGCGTGGCAGCGATAGCCAAAGAAGCGGAAGTATTGGGGGCCTGGTTGGTGCATTACTCCACCGATTATGTGTTCGATGGCAGCGGTGAGTGCCCCTGGGTGGAAACCGATGCAACCGCCCCGCTCAACGTCTATGGCGAAACCAAGCTGGCGGGTGAGCAAGGGGCCGCGCTTTGTTCCCGTCACCTGATCTTCCGCACCAGCTGGGTTTACGCCGCTCGGGGTGCCAACTTTGCCAAGACCATGCTGCGCTTTGGCAAAGAGCGTAGCGAGATGTCAGTGATCAATGACCAGTTCGGCGCTCCGACCGGTGCCGAGTTGCTGGCCGATTGCACTGCCCATGCGATTCGCGTGGCGCAGTGCAAACCCGAGGTCGCCGGGCTGTACCATCTGATTGCCTCCGGTACCACAACCTGGTTTGACTACGCCCAGCTGGTGTTTGCCAAAGCCAGAGAGGTGGGCGTTGAACTGGCGGTGACACAACTCAATGCAGTGCCGACCAGCGCCTTCCCGACTCCGGCCAAACGCCCCCATAACTCCCGCCTTGATAACGGTAAATTCCAGCGCACTTTTGATCTGGTGCTGCCTGACTGGACCGTCGGTGTGGAGCGGATGTTGACCGAGATCCTCGGTAAGTAAATTACTGGCTAGGCCCCCCGGAGTCAGGATTGTTGCCGTTTGCCCTGAACAATAAACATGTGATGAGTGGTGGTGAATGAAGGGGGCGATTGGTTAGTCTGGAAAATATCAGTGAGGGGTTGAATCCACCTCATTGATGTGAATAATCAACCGCAAGGTGTTTTAAATTTTGGTGATGTGTTAATGAGATTTAAGGCTACAAAATTAGCAGACGTGATGATATTGATGCCAGAAATATTTTCTGATCATCGTGGTTATTTTCGTGAGTCTTTTCGCCAGGAAGAGTTTGAACATTATTGTGGGCATTATTCTTTTGTTCAGGATAATTTGAGCCGTTCAGTAGGGGGGACCTTGCGAGGATTGCATTACCAATGTTCACATCCTCAAGGTAAATTAATACAGGTGATCAGTGGCCAAATTTTTGATGTGGCAGTAGATATTCGCCCTGCATCATCGACCTATGGTCGTTGGGTGGGCCATATACTGGATGCAGTGCGAGGTGAACTTATGTGGATCCCTCCCGGTTTTGCCCATGGCTTTTATGTGTTAAGCGAGACTGCAGATGTTTTTTATAAATGTACAGATTATTATCATCCCAATGATGAAGTCGTAATTCGATGGGATAGTCCTGATTTGGCGGTTCAGTGGCCATTATCTGATACGCGCCCCTTATTGCTATCGGATAAAGATCGCCTGGCCCCCTGCTTTGTTGCGGTACTTTAAGAGTGCTCCAGTTGTAACATTTTTAATAGCTATAACAAGAGAAAGATATGAGCGATAAAACGCCAGTTATTCCAAATCAGTTAGTACATATACCTGCATCAGACGAGATCGATCTGCGAGAGCTGCTGCTGGTGCTGTGGCGTCAAAAAATATTGATATTATTGGTAACCGGTGCGTTTGCTGTTGCGGGTATTTTTTACGCCATGACTGCGCGTCAGGTATGGACTAGTCAGGCTGTCATTTCTGAACCGTCAGTGCCCCAAGTGGCGGCCTTACAGCTAGCTGTAGATAAATTAAAAGCAATCATGTCAGGTTCGTCTTTGACGACTCCTGATTTTTCATCGCTTGAGCGACCCGCTATTTACCAGAGCTTTATCTCAGCTTTTAATAGTATGAATAATAAGAGGGCTTTTTTGACGCAAGAAGGTGTCTATGCAGCAGAAATAGAGAAACTTGATATCTCTGATAAGCGCGACGGACGTGCGATAATGAGCAAGTTAGCTGAGTCTGTATCAGCCAAGATTCAGGATAAAACCAGTCAAGAGATGACGTTGAGTTTTTCTGCTGAAACGCCTGAACTTGCTCTTCAGCGATTAGAAAATTATATAGACTTTGTCCAGCAGCAGCAACTCAAAAGCAAAAATGCAGAGTTACAATCCATATGGCAAAACAGAATAAAAACGCTGACTGCACAATATGACAGTGCTAAAGTTGAAACTTTACTGAAAAAGCAGGAGGAGCTTCAGCGGGTTGGATATAGTTTGCGTATTAGTAAGGCAGCTGGTGTAGATCAGCCTCTTGAGCGAATTGATAGCCAAGAGGTTTTCAATATTCAATTAGGGACGAAAGGCCTAGCTGAAAAATTTAAAATATTGAATGAGATTAAAGATCCTGAGCTGCTTAACCCTGAATTAGGAAAAATTCGTCTGCAATTAAGTAGTCTAAAAGCATTGAAACTTACAAATGCTGATTTTCAGTCATTTAATATGATCGATTCGCCGGAGGAACCGTTTACCCGTGATAAGCCCAAGCGCCCACTAATTGTTATACTGGCTACTCTGCTGGGGGGCATGTTAGGCGTTACGATTGTGCTGGTACGGCATGCCTTTCATCGATCAGAAGAGGCGTGATGTTTTTGTTTGAGCATCGAGTTTGAATGCTATTCATTTGGATATGACTTCGTTAGTGCTTAATGCTACCATGCCGCCGTTTTTGCTCATGGTTATCATGGTATTTATTTTTATGGGTATTGGGTGGAATAACTAAAATGAAACAAAAGGGATTGCTTCTCTCACTGGCTTTGATGGGTTTGCCAGTTATGGCTGCACCACAAATCACGCCTGAGATGATGGCAAAATTTAAACAATTATCTCCTGCCCAGCAGCAGGCACTGGCTGCTCAGTATGGTATCGACCCATCCCAATTGGGAGGAAGTAACAAGCAAAGCAGTGTTACTCCGGTTAATACTGCGCCTGTTGCTGCTCCACGTGAAGTGGATTACAGCCAAGAGTCTCAGCGGCCTTTGGTCGCTGGTGTAGTGCAAGAGGGGGCATTACAGCCTTTTGGTTATAGCGTTTTTGCCGGGGAACCTCTGACAGATGCGCCCGTGGTGGATATGCCGGTTGCAGACGATTATGTGATGGGGCCGGGTGATGAAATCCGGGTTCAGCTCTACGGCAAGGAGAATGCGAGTTATTCCTTGGCGATTGGCCGTGAGGGCTTTATCGACTTCCCCTCCCTTGGCCCGATTGCCGCCAGTGGCCAGACCTTCCAGCAACTACGCACTGAACTGGAAAACCGGATCAAAGAGCAAAAAATTGGAGTAGAGGCGTTTATCAGTTTTGGCGCTCTGCGCACTATGCAGGTTTTTGTGATGGGTGATGCCTATCGCCCCGGTGCTTACAACGTCAATGCGATGGCTACCGTGACCCAGGCTCTGCAGGCTGCGGGTGGTATAGATACTGTGGGGTCGCTGCGCAAGATCCAGGTCAAGCGTGCAGGGCAAAAAGTGATCGATGTCGACCTCTACAAAATGTTGGTCTGGGGCGATACCAGCCAGGATATCCGTCTGCGCTCCGGTGATACGGTGTTTATCCCTGCTAAAGGCAGTGAAGTGAGTATCGATGGTTTGGTTAAACGCCCGGCTATTTATGAATTGAGTGGTCCCGCAGCCCTGGTTAATGTGCTTGGGATTGCGGGCGGCATAAAGGCTGCTGCACTTAAAGAGGTTTCGGTGACCCGTTATGGTGAAACCGGGATGCGGGTATTTAACCTGAACTTGTCAAATCAGCATGATCGTCAGTTTGTTGTGCGTGATGGCGACAAAGTCACGGTCAAGCCGAGCAGCACCGAATATAGCCAGGCGATTGTGGTAAAAGGTGCCGTAGTTCGTGAAGGTGTCTTCAGCTTTCAGCCGGGAATGCGGATCAGTCGTGTGTTGCAAAATGCCGACCGCGATCTGACATCGGTCACTGACCTGAATTATGCCCTGGTCGTGCGTGAGGTGGATGCGCAACGTAATATCGAGGTGCTGCAATTCAATCTGGGACGTGTGCTGGAAATGCCGGGCGGGGAAGATGACATTCGTTTGCAGCCGCGGGATCAGGTGCTTATTTTCAGCAATGATGCAACCGATCGACTGAAGCAGCTGGCGAGCACTCAGAGCTCGTCGACCAGTATTGATAATCAGGCTAACCAACGCCTTGAGCAACAAGTCAACGCTGTAGACGACAGTACAGGTGCCGATGTTAGTCGTGCTCAACTGGCTAAAGAAGATAAGATGACTTTGGCTAGTGTGTCTAATACGACCAAGACTGGGGCGTTAGTTGGTGCCTCTCGTCAAGCTTTGCTCTCTCCGGTTATTGAACGTTTGAAAGCTCAAGCAGCACAAGGTAAACCGGTACAGATTGCTGAAGTGCGTGGTGAGGTTAAATATCCGGGGATTTATCCCTTAACGCCTTATAGTCGAACCCATGATTTGATCATGGCTGCTGGCGGGTTTAACGAACAGGCGAATGTGATTGAGTTATCTCGCGTGAGTGAGCGAGGGAATGATATTGCAATTGAAAATCAGCGTCTGGATTTGGCAACTGCAAATCGGGTGATCGGTTCGCCATTGGTGCAATCAAAAGACAGTTTGAACGTATTGCCTCATCCTCAGTGGCGTGAAGAAGCAACTGTACAGGTGTTTGGTGAAGTGAAGTATCCGGGAACTTATACGGTTCGTCGTGGAGAAAGTTTGCATGATTTGATCCAGCGTGTTGGTGGTATAACCCCCTACGCCAATCCGAATGGTGCTGTCTTTGCCCGTGAAGCGCTGCGTAAACAGGAAGCAGAACGAATCGTGTTGCTGCGTGATGAGCTAAAGCAAGAGATCGCGACGATGACACTGCGTCGTCAATCCAGTATCGCTAACTACAACAGCTCGCCTGCAGAGGCGATGACGGTAGTAAATCAGCTGGAAAACAGCAAGGCTGTCGGTCGCATGACCATCGATATGCCGGCGGTTTTGTCTGGAGATAAGCAGGCTGACGTGATGCTGCAAGATGGCGACAAGCTTTATGTGCCTGCGTTACAAAATGTGGTCTCTATTCAGGGGATGGTGCAATTCCCCTCCTCACATGTTTACGACGGTAACCTGAGTGTTAATGATTACTTGAGCCGTGCCGGGGGAACCAAAAAACAGGCTGATACCGACCGTATCTACGTGATCAAAGCAAATGGTAGTGTGATGCTGCCTGGTGATAGCTGGTTTGGTAGCCGCAAAGGCCTGGAGCCAGGGGATACCATCGTGGTACCAGTGGATTCTGATTATCTGGATAACCTGAGTATCATGACCTCTGCAACACAGGTCCTCTATCAACTGGGTGTCGCGTGGAGTGCAATCAAGTAATTGCATCGTTTATTTGGTCACCCATTCAGTCAGGTGGTGAAGGTCACCTGACTCTTCTGAGATCTGGTTTGTTATGGCACAAGTAAAAGAATATCCTCCTTTAACCTTGGCAATGAACGGAGGGAAGGAAGATGAAATCGATTTGCGTGAATTATTCGCGGCGCTTTGGCGTGGTAAGTGGTGGGTAGTCGCCAGTACCTTGGTTGGTGCGGTTATTGCTGTCATTTTTGCACTCTCACTGCCAAATATTTATCGTTCAGAGGCTTTGCTTGCCCCATCTACGGAGCAGCAAGGGGGTGGACTTGCTGCTATGGCTGCCCAATTTGGCGGTCTTGCTAGCTTGGCTGGTGTCAATCTCAGTGGTGGCGGTGGTCAGGACAAGACGGCTATTGCGGTCGAAATTGGGAAATCCCGTCAATTCTTAAGTCACTTTATCCGCCAACATCAGTTGGAAGTGCCGTTGATGGCTGTTACCAAAACAGACAAGGCGACCGGTGAATTGGTGATTGATGAAGATGTCTACGATGTCGCCGGCAAAAAGTGGGTGCGTGAAATGCCTCTTGGCAAGTCCGTGGAACCAAC
>NZ_CAWNZT010000412.1:0-4202 GCF_963878965.1 Aeromonas sp. HMWF015
GTCTATATGAACCCATGCGATCTTTCGAACAATAGAATTCAGGTGAGATAACAACAGCGAGCTATTACCTTCCAAAAATGCCACACCGACATCATATCGTTCGCTAAATATGAAACTGGCCAACCATTTGGTATTGACAACAAAATTCCACCAACGTTTTTTAATAGAAAATAAAATTTTCCGCTGAAACCACCCCGATGGTTCGGTCGGCAACAGAAATTTTACTGTTACATTTTGGGGAACCTGAGATAAATATACACCCTCATGCCTCAATAAAAGCAAAGTTATAGCGTACTTACTAAAATCCAAACGCTTAAGCGTTTCAATAAGGACCTTTTCGGCGCCTCCTCCGCCCAATGTTTCCATTATAAATAATACTTTTTTCTTCATGCTTACCACATAGAAAATAATGAAAAAGCCGCCTGATTGGCGGCCATTCCGCAAGAGCGAATAATCAGGCCCGGTTGAGCCAGGCCATGTAATCCGCTACCCCTTCGGCAACGGTTTTGAACTCGGCGTCATAACCGACACTGCGCAGCTTGGTCATGTCAGCCTGGGTGAAGCTCTGGTAGCGACCTTTGAGGTGATCCGGGAAGGGGATGTACTCGATGGCACCCTTCTGATGATGCTTGATCACCGCTTCGGCCACGTTCTGGAATGGCTCGGCACGGCCGGTACCACAGTTGAAGATGCCGGAGTGCTGCGGGTTCTGCCAGAACCAGAGGTTTACCTTGCAGACGTCGTCAATATAGATGAAGTCGCGCATCTGGCCACCGTTCGGGAAACCGTCACAGCCTTCAAACAGCTTGGGATTCTCGCCCTTCTTCACCTGGGTATTGAGGTGGAAAGCGACGGAAGCCATGGAGCCTTTGTGCTGCTCGCGCGGGCCGTAGACGTTGAAGTACTTGAGGCCGACCACCTGAGAGTTGATCTCCGGCATCCAGCGGCGCACGTACTGGTCAAACAGCTGCTTGGAGTAGCCATAGACGTTGAGCGGCTGTTCGAACTTGGGATCTTCGATGAAGTTGTCGTTGCGGCCACCGTAGGTTGCGGCAGAGGAGGCGTAGATAAACGGGATCTCACGCTCGATGCAGTAGTGGAACAGATCCTTGGAGTACTCGTAGTTGACCTCCATGATGAACTTGCCGTTCCACTCGGTGGTGGCAGAGCAGGCGCCTTCATGGAAGATCACCTCGATGCCATCCCACTCTTCGAAATCGTCACCAGACACTATACGGTGCTGAAACTCTTCCTTATCCATGTAGTCAGCGATGGTCAGATCGACCAGGTTGACGAACTTGGTGCCGTCGGTCAGGTCATCAATGACCACGATATCGGTCCGTCCTTGAGCGTTCAGCTGCTTGACCAGATTGCTGCCGATAAAGCCAGCACCGCCAGTTACTACGATCATGGAGTTTGCCTCTCGTACGTTGATGGCTACATGTGACTGCTTGTTAAAGCTGTGTATAGTGAGCCAATTTGAAATTGCCGAAAAGTTTATCACGGGCGGTCTGGGGATTCGACCTTGTTAAAATCGCCCCCAGACGAAACCCGCTGGAGGAATGAGTGATGAAAACCAGAGACAGGATCATTCACAGCGCGACCGAGCTGTTCAACGATCAGGGTGAACGCAACATCACCACCAACCATATTGCGGCGCACATGGGCATCAGCCCGGGCAACCTCTATTACCACTTCCGCAATAAAGAAGACATCATCCACTCCATCTTCGACCAGTATGCCCGCCACCTGAGCGAGAGCTTCATCCCGACCCGCAACCGTGAAATCACCCTGCAGGATCTGATGGGCTATCTGGATGCCATCTTCTATCTGATGTGGCAGTTCCGCTTCTTCTACGCCAACCTGCCAGACATCCTGAGCCGAGACGAACCGCTGCAACAGAAGTACCTCAAGGCTCAGGAGCAGATGCGAGCATCAGTGGTCGCCCTGCTCAAGAGCCTGCGCGAAGGGGGCATTATCGATGTCAGCGACGAAGACCTGCCGGGTCTGGGCCAAACAATCAAGATGGTGGTGACCTGCTGGATCCCGTTCCAGATTGCCCAGGCGCCCAACACCCGCATCACCAAACCGCTGCTCTATCAGGGAGTGTTGAAGGTGCTGTTCCTGCTGCGCCCCTATGTGCAACCCCAAGTGGCCACGCAGATCCGCCAGCTGGAACAGCATTACCGTCAGCTGGCCCAACCAGTTGGGTGAGATCTGTTTCACATTTGTTGAATATCAGCACAATCATTTGAATTTGCCGCAACAGATTGCAGTAAAATGTCGCCCTCTGTTGATACGCAGCTGAAATAGCCAATAAGGATCGAGGATGTCTAACGGATTCTATCGTCACCTGACCGAGCAACTGAACCAGGTGCAAGCGGAAGGGTTGTACAAGCAGGAGCGCATCATCACCTCCGCCCAGCAGGCCAGCATCGCCGTCGGCGGTGAGCAGGTACTGAACTTCTGTGCCAACAACTATCTGGGGCTGGCCAACCACCCGGATCTGGTCGCCGCCGCCCATCAGGGGCTGGATAGCCACGGCTTCGGCATGGCTTCGGTGCGCTTCATCTGTGGCACCCAGGACCAGCACAAAGCGCTGGAGCAGAAGATGTCCGGCTTCCTCGGCACCGAGGACACCATCCTCTACTCCTCCTGCTTCGATGCCAATGGCGGCCTGTTCGAGACCCTGTTCGGCGCCAAAGATGCCATCATCTCCGATGCACTCAACCACGCCTCCATCATCGACGGCGTGCGGCTGTGCAAGGCCAAGCGCTATCGCTACGCCAACAACGACATGGCCGAACTGGAAGCTCAGCTGAAACAGGCGGATGCCGATGGTGCCCGCTTCAAGCTGATCGCCACCGACGGGGTCTTCTCCATGGATGGGGTCATCGCTGACCTCAAATCCATCTGCGATCTGGCAGACAAATACGATGCGCTGGTGATGGTGGATGACTCCCACGCCGTCGGCTTTATCGGCGAAAACGGCCGCGGTACCCACGAATATTGTGGCGTGCTGGATCGGGTCGACATCATCACCGGCACCCTGGGCAAGGCGCTCGGCGGCGCCTCCGGTGGCTATACCTCCGGCAAGAAAGAGGTGATCGACTGGCTGCGTCAGCGCTCCCGCCCTTACCTCTTCTCCAACTCGCTGGCCCCCTCCATAGTCGCCGCCACCATCAAGGTTATCGACATGCTGGCCGAGGGTCACGACCTGCGCGCCCGCCTGAAAGAGAACAGCCAATACTTTCGCGAGCGCATGAGCGCCGCGGGCTTCACTCTGGCGGGTGCCGACCACGCCATCATTCCGGTGATGCTGGGGGATGCCAAACTGGCCTCCGAGATGGCGAGCCGCATGCTGGCTGCCGGCATCTATGTGGTGGGCTTCTCCTTCCCGGTAGTGCCCAAGGGTCAGGCGCGCATTCGCACCCAGATGTCTGCCGCCCACACCCGCGAGCAGCTGGACAAGGCGATCGACGCCTTCATCCGCATCGGCCGTGAACTCGGCGTTATCTGATTTGAATCAAGGGGCTGCAGCCCCTTTTTTCTGCATTCATAGTGATTGACTGGCATGAAGGAACAACCATGAAAGCACTCTCCAAACTCAAAAAAGAGGTCGGCATCTGGATGACGGATGTGCCGGCCCCCGAGCTCGGCCACAACGATCTGCTGATCAAGATCCGCAAAACTGCCATCTGCGGTACCGATATCCATATCTACAACTGGGACGAGTGGTCCCAGAAGACCATTCCGGTGCCCATGGTGGTCGGCCACGAATATGTGGGGGAAGTGGTCGCCATCGGTCAGGAGGTGCGCGGCTTCGCCATCGGTGATCGGGTCTCCGGTGAAGGGCACATCACCTGCGGCCACTGCCGCAACTGCCGCGCCGGGCGCACCCATCTGTGCCGCAACACCATTGGCGTTGGCGTCAATCGCCCGGGTGCCTTTGCCGAATATCTGGTGATCCCCGCGTTCAACGCCTTCAAACTGCCGGACAACATCCCGGACGAGCTGGCTGCCATCTTCGACCCGTTCGGCAATGCGGTGCACACCGCCCTCTCCTTCGATCTGGTGGGTGAAGATGTGCTCATCACCGGAGCAGGCCCCATCGGTATCATGGCCGCCGCCGTCTGCCGCCATGTGGGGGCGCGCCACGTGGTGATCACCGACGTCAACGAATACCGGCTGGAGCTGGCCCG
>NZ_CAWNZT010000413.1:0-15001 GCF_963878965.1 Aeromonas sp. HMWF015
GGGTGGCGGCCTGCCGCTGACCGACTGCTACGTGGCGCCCTGCGTCACCGCCTGCGCCGTGCATCAGGATATCCCCGAGTACATTCGCCTGATGGGCGAGGGGGAGTATGTGGCAGCCCTTGAGCTGATTTATCAGCGCAACGCCTTGCCTGCCATCACCAGCCACATCTGCGATCACCAGTGCCAGTACAACTGCACCCGTCTCGACTATGACAGCGCGCTCAATATCCGCGAGCTGAAAAAAGTGGCGCTGGAGCGCGGCTGGGAAGGGTACAAGGCGCGCTGGCACAAACCGGCAGGCAGTGGTGACAAGCATCCGGTGGCGGTCATTGGCGCAGGCCCGGCCGGTCTCTCCGCCGGTTACTTCCTGGCCCGTGCCGGTCATCCGGTCACCGTGTTCGAGCGCGAAGCGGATGCCGGTGGTGTGGTCAAGCACATCATCCCCGAGTTCCGCATCCCGGCCGAGCTTATCCAGCATGACATCGACTTTGTCGCCGCCCACGGGGTCAAGTTCGAGTTTGGCTGCGATCCGGCGCTCACCGTCGACAAGCTGCACGCCCAGGGCTTTACCTATGTCTTCGTCGGCATCGGCGCCGACAAGAATGGCGGCATGCGCCTCGATGGGGGACACGAGCGGATTTACAAATCCTTCCACTTCCTGCGCAGCTTTAATCAGGGCAAACCGCTGCCACTGGGCCGCCATGTGGCGGTGATCGGCGCCGGTAACACCGCCATGGACTGCGCCCGCGCCGCCCTCAAGGTGCCCGGTGTCAGCGATGTGACCGTTATCTACCGTCGCAGCGAAAAAGAGATGCCCGCTTATCGCGAGGAGGTTCTGGAAGCGGTGGAGGATGGGGTGCGTTTTTGCTTCCTCACCAATCCGGAGCGTTTTGACAAAGATGGCAAGCTGACCGTGCGGATGATGGCGCTGGGGGATCCTGACGAGCAGGGCCGCCGCCGTCCGGTGCCCACCGAGCAGACCGAAGTGATGCAGATGGATGCCCTGATCACCGCTATCGGCGAGCAGCCTGATTGCGAGGTATTGAAAGCGATGGGCATTCCTCTTGGCAGCGATGGCTGGCCCGAGGTGGACAGCCAGACCGGCGAAACCAGCCGTCGCAACGTATTCCTTATCGGTGACGTGCAGAGCGGCCCGTCCTCCATCGTCGGTGCCATCGGTGGTGCCCGCCGCGCCGCGGATCTGGTGCTCTCTCGCGAGCATATCGCCAGCCAGCAGAGTGAAGTGACCATCCAGCCGTCGGGCAAGGATGAGATCTACCGCCGCAAGGGGAGCATCGCCGTCACCATGGTTGACAAGAACGAGCGCGATGCCTTCGTGGCGCAAGAGGCGCACCGTTGCCTCGAGTGCAACTACCTCTGCAGCAAGTGCGTGGATGTCTGCCCCAACCGTGCCAACGTCGCCATCGCGGTGCCGGGCTTCAAGGATCAGTTCCAGACCCTGCACCTGGATGCCTACTGCAACGAGTGCGGCAACTGCGCCCAGTTCTGCCCGTGGCAGGGCAAGCCCTATCAGGACAAGGTCACCATCTTCAGCCTGCCCGAGGACTTCAACAACAGCCGCAACCCCGGTTTCTATCTGGCAGATGGCGGTGAGCTGCGGGTGCGTCAGGATGGCGAGACCTATCGCCTGACCATCGATGCCCAGAGCCGGATCAAGGATGCGCCAGCGGCCCTTGGCGACATGTGCCGGATCATCAGCCATGTCCATGCCCATCACCACTACCTGCTGGGTGCCGTCGAGGCCTGAGCGAACAACGAATAAGCGAAGGAGCAAACCATGTTTATTCTGAAAAACGTCACCGCCGTCCAGCTGGAGCCGACCCGGGTACTGGAAGGGGTGGATATCGCTATCGAAGGATCGCTTATCAAAGCGGTAGGGCCCAATCTGCGGGCCCTCTACCCGGAGGCCAACTATCGGGAGATGGGGGGCAAGCTGGTGATGCCGGGCATCGTCTGTGCCCACAACCACTTCTACTCCGGCCTGTCGCGGGGGATCATGGCCAACATCGCCTCCTGCCCGGACTTTATCTCCACCCTGAAAAACCTCTGGTGGCGGCTCGATCGGGCGCTCGATGAGGAGTCCCTCTACTACAGCGGTCTCATCTGCTCGCTGGAAGCGATCAAGAGCGGCTGCAGCGCGGTGATCGACCACCACGCTTCGCCCAACTTCATCAAGGGTTCCCTGAATGTATTGCGCAAAGGGTTTGTGGAGGCGGGTCTGCGCGGCATGACCTGCTTCGAGACCACGGATCGCAACGGCGGCCTCGCCGAATTGCAGGCCGGGGTGGAGGAGAACATCCTGTTTGCGCAGGCCATTGATGCCGCCAAGGCCAAGGGGAACGAACCCTATCTGGTGGAAGCTCATATCGGCGCCCACGCCCCCTTTACGGTACCGGACGAGGGGCTGGCCATGCTGCGCGAAGCGGTGCAGGTCACCGGTCGCGGCCTGCATATCCATGTGGCGGAAGACCGTTACGACATGGCTCACGGCCACCACCACTATGGCAAGGAGCCCATCGCCCGGCTGGACGAGTTTGGCCTTATCGACAGCAAGTCGCTTGTCGCCCACGGCATCTACCTGAGCCCGGCCGACATTGAGCTGCTCAACAGCCGCGATGCCTTCCTGGTGCACAACGCCCGCTCCAACATGAACAACCACGTGGGCTACAACATGCACCTGCCGGAATATCGCAATCTGGCGCTTGGCACCGATGGTATCGGCTCCGACATGCTCGAAGAGCTCAAGTTCGCCTACTTCAAACACAAGGATGCCGGCGGCGCCCTGTGGCCCGACAGCTTTGCCCGCTTCCTCTGGAACGGCAACACCCTGCTGGAGCGCAACTTCGGCGCCAAATTTGGCCGCCTGGAGCCAGGCTACAAGGCCGACCTCACCATTTGCGACTACGACGCACCGACCCCGCTGGCGCCGCGCAACCTCGGCGGCCATCTCGCCTTTGGTATGGGATCGAACAGCGTCAACAGCGTGATGGTGGAGGGGCGCATGGTCTATCAGGACCGCGAGTTCCCGTTCGATGTCGCGCCCATTTATGAGCAGGCCAGCAAGGTGGCGAGCCGCTTGTGGCAACGGATGGATCAGCTGGCCTAACGCCACCTTCCACAGTTTTGGACCGGATTGCCCGCCCTGTGGATTTTCCCGGCGGCGGGCAGCAAGAGTAAGGACGACACATGATTGAGCAATTCTTCCGACCCGAGCAACTGGGTCAGGCTTTGGAACTCAAGGCCAGTTTCGGCAACGACGCAGTCTATATGGGAGGTGGCAGCAAGCTGAACGCCGCTCCGACCCGCACCGACAAGAAGGTCGCTATCTCGCTGGAGAGGCTGGGGCTTGACCAGATTGAGCAGCAGCACGGCCAGCTCCATATCGGCGCTACCGTCACCCTGCAGACCCTGAAAGATGATCCCCATACTCCGGCCGCCCTGTGCGAGGCGCTGGGGTTTGTCTACTCCCGCCATCTGCGCAATCAGGCCACCATTGGCGGCGAAATTGCCTGCCAGCAGCAGGATTCCCCCTTGCTGCCGGTACTGCTGGTACTCGAAGCCGTGGTAGTGCTGGAGAACAACCTGCTGCAACCCATCGACGCCTATCTGGCGGGGCAGCGCAATGCCCTGGTGCTCGGAGTTGTGCTGCCGGAGCCCGAACTGCGCTGCGCCACTCGCCGCATCAGCCGCAACGCTGATGGCTTGGCGGTGATGACCGCCGCGGTAGCCCTCGACAGCATTGGCGAAATGCGGGTAGCCGTCGCTGGCGTTACTCCGCAGCCGATGCGTCTGCGGGATCTGGAGCGCCGCGATCTGCACGATGCCGCGCTGGAGGCCGCCGTAAGCGAGCTGATTGCGCCCCGTGAAGATCTGGCGGGCAGCATAAGTTACAAGCGGTATATCACCGGCGTGGTAGTGGCGGATCTGCTGGTGGACTGCCAGCAGCAGGAGGTGCAAGCATGATGGAACTCAACTTTACCCTTAACGGTGCCCTGCGCACCGTCATCTGCAAGGTCGGTGACAATGCCCAGCGGGTGCTGTTCAATCAGTGCCGGATGCACTCGGTGCGCAACAGCGACGACGGCTTCGGTTTTGCCGGCTCCGACGCCATTCTCTTCAATGGCAAGGTGATCAACGCCTCCCTGCTGATCGCCGCCCAGCTGGATGGAGCAGACGTGCGCACCGCCGAGTCCCTCGGCAGCTGGAACCAGCTCAGTCTGGTACAGCAGGCGATGGTGGATGTGGGGGTAGTTCAGTCCGGTTACAACGATCCGGCCGCCGCGCTCATCGTCACCGACCTGCTTGATCGCCACCCCGAACCCACCCGTGATCAAATCGACGATGCCCTCTCGGGCCTCTTTCACCGCGATGGCGGTTACCAGCAGTTCTATCAGGCCATCGAGCTCGCTTGCTCACGGATGAAGGATCCCGATTACCTGTGCCAGATCGCCCCGGAGTTTCGCGACGATCTGCGCCATATCGGCAAGAGCTGCCCGAAAGTGGACGCCGCCAAGATGGTGCAGGCCAAGCCCTGCTATGTGGAGGATCGGGTAACCGAGGATGCGCTGATCATCAAGATGCTGCGCAGCCCCCATCCCCATGCGGTGATCACCAAACTCGACGTGAGCCGCGCCGAGGCGCTACCGGGCGTCGTGCATGTCATCACCCACCTCAACTGCCCGGATGTGTTTTACACCCCGGGTGGCCAGAGTGCCCCCGAGCCGTCACCGCTCGATCGCCGCATGTTTGGCCGCAAGCTGCGCCACGTAGGTGATCGGGTCGCCGCCGTGGTGGCCGAGAGCGAAGCCATCGCATTGGCTGCGCTCAAGCTCATCGAGGTCGAGTATCAGGTGTTGCCGGCGGTTATGACCATCGATGAGGCGATGGCTCCCAATGCACCGCTGGTGCACGACGAGCCCATCGTCTATATGGCCGGGGCACCGGCGGATCTCGAGCAGCAGAACGCCTGCTCGGTGCGTCGCGGTGACGAGCACATGATCATCAACTTCCCCATCGGTTCCCGTCCGCACGAGAACCTGGCTGCCAGCGTCCATGGCCAGATCGGTGACGTGGCCAAAGGCTTTGCAGAGGCGGACGAGATTGTCGAGCGCACCTACGAATCGACCCAGGCCCAGCAGTGCCCGACCGAGCCACACATCTGCTTCACCTACATGGATGGCGATCGTCTGGTCATTCACGCCTCTACTCAGGTGCCCTGGCACGTGCGTCGTCAGGTGGCGCGCATCGTCGGCATGAAGCAGCACCAGGTGCATGTGATCAAGGAGCGGGTAGGGGGCGGCTTTGGCTCCAAGCAGGATATCCTGCTGGAAGAGGTGTGCGCCTGGGCGACCAAGATCACCGGCCGTCCGGTCACCTTCCGCTACACCCGTGAAGAGGAGTTCATCAGCAATACCTCCCGCCACGTGGCCAAGGTAAAGGTGAAAGTAGGGGCCAAGAAAGATGGCACCATCACCGCCATCGAGATGGATTTTCGCGCCAACACCGGTCCTTACGGCAACCACTCTCTGACGGTGCCAAGCAACGGCCCGGCGCTCTCCCTGCCGCTCTATCCGTGCGACAACGTGCGCTTTACCGTCAACACCTACTACAGCAACATCTGCCCGACCGGCGCCTATCAGGGCTACGGCGCGCCCAAGGGCAACTTCGCGCTGACCATGGCGATTGCCGAACTTGCCGAGAAACTGGGCATCGATCAGCTCGACATGGTGGAGCACAACCGGGTGCATGAAGGGGACATCCTCAAAGTGCTGGGCGCCATCGGCGAGGGCAAGATGCCTACCTCTGTGCCCCACGCTGCCAGCTGTGCTCTCGAACCCATCCTCAAACAGGGTCGCGAACTTATCGAGTGGGATAGCCCCAAACCCGCCGACGGGGATTGGCGCATCGGCCGTGGTGTCGCCATCATCATGCAAAAATCGGGGATCCCGGATATCGATCAGGCCAACTGCATGGTCAAGCTGGAATCGGACGGCACCTTTATCGTCCACTCCGGCGGCGCCGATATCGGTACCGGCCTCGATACCGTGGTGGCCAAGCTGACTGCCGAAGTGCTGCACTGCCCGCTCGGGGATGTGCACGTCATCTCCGGCGACACCGACCATGCCCTGTTCGACAAGGGAGCCTACGCCTCGTCAGGTACCTGCTTCTCCGGCAACGCGGCCAAGAAGGCGGCCGAGAACCTCAAGGAGAAGATCCTGTTTCACGGCGCCGCCATGCTGGGCGAGTCGGTAGCCGATGTTGAGCTGGCGTTTCCGGGTGTAGTGCGCGGCAAGCTGGGGGAGGTGAGCCTCGCCAAGCTTGCCCACAAGGCCGAGACCGGTACCGGCTTCGGCATTCTGGTGGGCACCGCCAGCTACATCACTTCGGAGCTTGCCTTCCCGTACGGGGCCAACTTCGCCGAGGTGGCGGTCAACGTCAGAACCGGCGAGATCCGGCTCGACAAGTTCTACGCCCTGCTCGACTGCGGCACCCCCATCAACCCGGAACTGGCGCTCGGCCAGATCTACGGGGCGACCATGCGGGCCATCGGCCACTCATTGACCGAGGAGATCTGCTACGACAGCAAGGGCATCCCGCTCACCCGGGATCTGAAGAGCTATGGCGCGCCCAAGATTGGCGACATTCCGCGCGATTTTCGGGCCTTCCTGGTACCGAGTGACGACAAGGTCGGCCCTTATGGCGCCAAGTCCATCTCGGAGATCGGGGTCAACGGCGCGGCGCCTGCCATCGCCACCGCCATCCACGACGCCTGTGGTGTCTGGCTGCGCAAGTGGCACTTCACGCCGGAGCAGATCCTGCGCGAACTGGGCAAGCTGTAGTCATAAAACGGCAGAGACCGGCAGGCGGAGAAGACTCCGCCTGCCGGATAAACCCGGGTCACTGTGGGGTGTGATGCGTCGGGGTTATTGGATCGTGTTCGATACACCGGAGTAATGAAGGATGTCTGAGAAATCGCGCAAGGACTCTGACCTGATCTACGCCTTGGAAGATCAGCCCCCCTTTGGCCAATCCCTGGTCGGGGCGGTGACCCATCTGCTGGCCATTCTGGTTCCCATGGTCGCACCTGCCCTTATCGTGGGAGCGGCCCTTAATCTCTCGCAAGAGATCACCACTTATCTGGTGTCGATGTCGATGATTGCATCGGGCATCGGTACCTGGTTGCAAGTCAACCGTTATGGCCCCATCGGTTCGGGCCTCCTCTCCATTCAGTCGGTCAACTTCTCGTTCGTCACCGTGATGATCTCGATCGGGACCGCCATGGGCAAAGAGGGGATCGACGAGGCTCAAATCATCTCCTCCCTGATGGGGATCTCCTTTGTCGGGGCCTTTTTGGTAATGGGGGCCTCGTTCGTGCTGCCCTATCTGACCCGGGTGATCACCCCGACCGTGAGCGGCATTGTGGTACTGATGATTGGCCTGTGCCTCATCAAGGTCGGGATTATCGACTTTGCCGGTGGCATGGCGGCCAAGAGCAGCGGCACCTTCGGCAACTATGAAAACATCGGCGTCGGCCTGCTGGTACTGGCGGTGGTGATTGGCTTCAACTGCTGCAAGAGCCCCCTGCTGCGAATGGGGGGAATCGCCATCGGCCTGCTGGTGGGGTATATCGCGTCCATCATGCTCGGGATGGTGGACTTCTCCGTGTTGCAGGGGCTGCCGGTGGTGACCGTCCCCATGCTGTTCAAATATGGCTTCTCCTTTGATTTCGGCGCCTTCCTGGTGGCTGGCACCATCTATCTGCTGAGCGTGCTGGAGGCGGTCGGGGCCCTGACTGCCACCGCCATCGTCTCCCATCGTCCGGTGGAGGGGGAGGAGTATACCCGCCGCCTCTCCGGTGGCGTGCTGGCTGATGGGCTGGTCTCGGTGATCGCCTCGGCGCTGGGCTCACTGCCCTTGACCACCTTCTCCCAGAACAACGGGGTGATCCAGATGACCGGGGTGGCCTCCCGTCATGTGGGCAAATTTATCGCCATGATCCTGGTGATCATGGGCATCTTCCCGGTGGTGGGCCGCTTCTTTACCACCATTCCATCCCCCGTCCTCGGCGGGGCCATGACCCTGATGTTCTCGATGATTGCCATCGCGGGGTGCCGGATCATCATGACCCACGGCATGGATCGGCGGGAGACGCTGATTGTGGCCACCTCCTTGGGGCTGGGGCTCGGTGTCTCCTACGACCCGAGCGTGTTCAGAGTCTTGCCCGATGCCCTCTACGTGCTGGTGGAGAACCCCATCTGCGCCGGTGGTATCACCGCCATCATCATGAATCTGGTGTTGCCCCAGAGCCGCACCCGCAAGGCGAAGGCTGCTGCCAAAGCGCTCAAGACCGCCGATGCGGTAGAGGTGATCCAGCTTAGCGACAAACCGGATGTGACCTTCACGGCCCGTCTTGTCAGCACCGCGAACCGCCGCGATGAAGAGGCGTTGGCCGATGCCAAACCGGTCGCCGCCGTCCAGGTCGAACGGGTTTGATGGTCACAACAGAACAATAAAAAAGTAGGGGAACGAGGTATGAAATACGACAACTCCGTCAAAGCGGTACGCGGCAGCTTCTTCGACATCACCCGGGTGGTGGATCAGCCCGAGGAGATTGAGGCCAACGCCCGTCTTATCGAGGATGGCCTGCTTATCATTCGCAACGGTTGCATCGACTGGTTCGGTGAGTGGGAGGAGGGGAAGGATCGCATTCCGGCCGAGGTGCGGGTGCGCGATTACCGCGGCAAGATGATTGTGCCGGGCTTTGTCGATACCCACATTCACTATCCCCAGAGCGAGATGGTGGGTGCCTATGGCGAGCAACTGCTGGAGTGGCTCAACCGCCACACCTTCCCGGCCGAGCGGCGCTACAACGATCTCGAATATGCCCGCGAGATGTCCACCTTCTTTATCAAGCAGCTGCTGCGCAACGGCACCACCACGGCACTGGTGTTCGGCACCGTTCACCCCGAGTCGGTGGATGCCCTGTTCGAGGCAGCAAGTCGCATCAATATGCGGATGATCGCGGGCAAGGTGATGATGGATCGCAACGCGCCCGACTATCTGCTCGATACCGCCGAGAGCAGCTATGAACAGAGCAAGCAGCTCATTGAGCGCTGGCATGGTAACGGTCGGCTTCTATATGCCATCACACCAAGATTTGCACCCACCTCGACACCCGAGCAGCTTACGATGGCGCGGCGGCTGCGCGAAGAGTTTCCCACCACCTTTCTGCACACCCACCTGTGCGAGAACAAGGACGAGATCGCCTGGGTGAAATCCCTGTTCCCGGCGCACAAGGGCTATCTCGACGTCTATCACCAGCATGGGCTGACCGGCCACAACTGCGTCTTTGCCCACTGCGTCCATCTGGAAGAGCAGGAGTGGGATTGCCTGAAGGAGACCGGCTCCACCATCGCGTTTTGTCCCACCTCCAACCTCTATCTCGGCAGTGGCCTGTTCAAGCTGCACAAGGCGTGGCGCAAGCAGGTGAAAGTGGGGATGGGCACCGACATTGGCGCCGGTACCACCTTCAACATGTTGCAGACCCTCAACGAGGCCTACAAGGTGATGCAGTTGCAGGGTGAGCGGCTCTCGGCCTATCAGGCCTTCTATCTGGCGACGCTGGGCGGCGCCCATTCGCTCGGGCTGGACGAGAAGATCGGCAGCTTTGCCGTGGGCAAGGAGGCGGACTTTGTGGTGCTCGACCCGGTCGCCACTCCGCTGCAGCAGCTGCGTTATGACAACTCCACAACCTTGCGTGACAAGCTGTTCGTGCTGCTGACCTTGGGGGATGACAGAGCCATCTACCGTACCTATGTGGATGGTCAGCTGGTCCACGAACGGGGCTAGGGAGAATAAACCGGGCAGGGCAGCAAGATCGCCGCTCTGCCACGAATACGGAAGCTGGCGTGCCCGCCCAGGGCGCCAGCGCCGCGATACATCAGGGCGCCCCCCTGATGACCAACCTGAAATGGCCCGGTTTTTTGATCAGCAAGGCAAACGTTTGATTGGTGCTGCCAGCCCTGGTCTCTGAGTTGCACCTCCCGTGTGCAATGGCAGATCCACAGATCCTGTCGCCATTTCGTGATGAAACATTCAGGCGCTTGTGAAGGAGTTGGGTATGACCCAAGCAAACAGCAGGACAAACAGCGTGGAAGGGCTGGCCAGTCAAGACACCGGCAAGACCGCATCACAACAGCAACCGCTCACCGCTCTCGATCGCTATTTCATGATCAGCGAGCGGGGCAGCAACGTCAGACAGGAGGTGCTGGCCGGGCTCACCACCTTCCTTGCCATGGTCTATTCGGTGATCGTGGTACCCGGCCTGCTCGGCAAGGCAGGTTTTCCGCCGGGCGCCGTCTTTGTGGCCACCTGTCTGGTGGCGGGGTGTGGTTCATTGTTGATGGGGCTTTGGGCCAAGCTGCCGATGGCTATCGGCTGCGCGATTTCACTCACCGCATTTACCGCTTTCAGTCTGGTGCTGGGGCAGCAGATCCCCATTCCGGTAGCGCTCGGTGCCGTTTTTCTGATGGGGGTGCTGTTCACCGCCATCTCGGTGACCGGGGTGCGTAGCTGGATCCTCGACAACCTGCCGATGGGGATTGCCCATGGCACCGGCATCGGTATCGGCCTTTTCCTGCTGCTGATCGCGGCCAACGGGGTAGGGCTGGTCATCAAGAACCCGCTGGAGGGGCTGCCGGTGGCGCTGGGGGCCTTTACCTCGATGCCGGTCATCATGACCCTGCTCGGCCTTGCGGTGATCTTCGGGCTGGAGAAGCTCAAAGTCCCGGGCGGGATCCTGCTGGTGATCATCGCCATCTCCATCTTCGGTCTCATTTTTGACCCGGCGGTGAAGTATCAGGGCTTGTTCGCTCTGCCGAGTCTCTCCGACGATCAGGGCAAGTCTCTCATCTTCAGCCTGGACATCATGGGCGCACTCTCGCCGCTGGTGCTGCCAAGCGTGCTGGCACTGGTGATGACGGCGGTATTTGATGCCACCGGTACCATCCGCGCCGTGGCAGGGCAGGCCAATCTGCTGGATAAGGATGGTCATATCATCAACAGCGGCAAGGCGCTGAGCGCCGACTCGGTGAGCAGTATCTTCTCCGGTCTGGTGGGGGCATCCCCGGCCGCCGTCTATATCGAATCGGCGGCGGGCACGGCGGCGGGCGGCAAGACCGGCCTCACCGCCACCGTGGTGGGCGGTCTGTTCCTGCTGATGCTGTTCCTGGCGCCGCTCTCCTATCTGGTGCCGGCCTATGCCACCGCACCGGCACTGATGTATGTGGGTCTCCTGATGCTGAGCAACGTGACCAAGCTCGATTTCAGTGACTTCGTCGGGGCCATGTCCGGTCTGCTGTGCGCGGTCTTTATCGTGCTCACCTGCAACATCGTCACCGGCATCATGCTGGGCTTCAGTGCGCTGGTGATTGGCCGCATCTGCTCCAAGGAGTGGCACAAGCTCAACACGGGCACCGTCATCATCGCCCTGGCGTTGGTGATTTTCTATGCTGGGGGGTGGGCTATTTAGGGATAACCCGCCCGTTTCGGGGCTGCCATCGGCAGCCCCGCTTTTCTTAGCCAAACCTGCATGTTTCTTCGATTTTCACCCCGTACCATTTTGATAAATCCCCTTACCAGATTGATAGCGCAGTCTGCACTGGTTGCATCGGGGGCTGCTGCTTCGTCTTCGGCAGGCACCTTGCCGGCCAGAAAAAGGGAGACAGATGGGATCCTCTTCACACTTCTTCCCATCGCCGGGGCGAGAGGGGGAAACAGGCGCATATCTTGCTGTTTTTTATCCCGGTTCTGGATTTTTCTTCCCTGAAAAAGGACTTGATCATGTCCATAGGATTACCGCTCAAGCGGGTGGATGCCGAGGCCAAGGTGACCGGCAGTGCCCGTTATACCGATGACAACATCATGCTCGGCATGCGCCACGCCAAGTATGTGCGAAGCTCCATCGCCCACGGCAAGGTGCTTGCCATCGACGCCAGCGAGGCGCTGGCGCTGCACGGGGTCGAAGCCGTGTTCACCCATGAAGATGTGCCCACCACCTGTTTTCGCACCGCCGGCCACGCCTGGTCCCTCGATGAGGCCAAGCGGGATGTGAAAGACCGGCGTCTGCTCACCGACCATGTGCGCCACTTTGGTGATGGGGTCGCCATCGTGGTTGCCCGCGATCCGCTGGTCGCCGAGAAGGCCGCCGCGCTGGTCAAGGTGACCTACGAGCCGCTGCCGGTGATGACGGATGCCGAAAGCGCACTGGCCGAAGATGCCTACCCCATCCATCCGAATGGCAACCTGCTGCGGCAAAGTCAGATCCGGGCGGGTGAGCCGGAACAGGCCATCGCCGCTGCGGATCTGCAGTTCAAGGCGCACTACCAGACGCCGGTGGTGCAGCACTGCCATCTGGAGACGGTGACCTGCTACGCCTATATGGATCAGCCGGACCACATCATAGTGGTCAGCAGCACTCAGATCCCCCAGATTGTGCGCAGCCGGGTAGCCAAATCCCTCGGTCTGCCCTGGTCGAGCGTGCGGGTGATCAAGCCCTATATGGGCGGTGGTTTTGGCAACAAGCAGGATGTGCTGGAAGAGCCGATGGCGGCGTTTCTGAGCTACAAGCTTGGCGGTGTGCCGGTCAAGGTGACCTTGAGCCGCGAAGAGTGCTTCTTTGCTTCCCGCACCCGCCACGGCTTTGCCATCGACGGCACCATCGGTATCAACCGGGACGGCACCCTCAAGGGGTATCAGCTCGACGTGCTCTCCAACACCGGCGGCTATGCCTCCCACGGCCACTCCATCGCCAGCGCCGGCGCCAACAAGATAAGCTACCTCTATCCGCGCAGCGCCTTCGGCTACGACGCCAAAACCTTCTACAGCAACCTGCCCACCGCTGGTGCCATGCGCGGTTACGGCGCGCCGCAGGTGGTGTTTGCCCTCGAATGCATGCTGGACGATGCCTGCGCCGAGTTGGGTCTGGATCCGCTCGAAGTGCGGATCGCCAACGTGGCCCGCGAGGGGGATGTCAATCAGGTCAACCAGAAGACCATCTACAGCGCGGGCTTGCCCGAGTGTCTGCGCCGGGGTGGCGAGCAGTTCGAGTGGGAGCGGCTCAAGGCCGAATGTCTGGCGCAGGATCCGGCGAGTCGGGTACGGCGCGGCATCGGGGTGGCCTGCTTTAGCTACGGCTCCAACACCTATCCGGTGGGGGTCGAAATTGCCGGGGCCCGCATGCTGCTCAATCAGGATGGCACCGTCAATCTGCAGATCGGCGCCACCGAGATAGGTCAGGGATCGGATACCGTCTTTGCCCAGATGGCGGCCCAGACCCTGGGGATCCCGTTTGATCAGATCCGGGTCATTTCGACTCAGGATACCGACATCACCGCCTATGATCCTGGCTCGTTCGCCTCGCGTCAGAGCTATGTGGCGGCCCCCGCCATCCATCAGGCGGCGCTGCAGTTGCGGGCGCGCATTTTGTCGCTGGCGGCCCAGCTCTGCCATCAGGATGTGGGATCGCTCACCCTGATCGACGGCTACGTGGTGCTGGCCGGCGCACCGGACAAGGTGCTGATCAGCGTCGCCGAGGTGTCGGTCAACGCTTATTACCACCTCACCATCGGCGGCCAGATCACCTCGGAAGTCTCCCACAAGACCACCACCAATCCGCCGAGTTTTGGCTGCACCTTTGTCGATCTCAGCGTCGATATCGATCTCTGCAAGGTGACCATCAATCACATCCTCAACTTGCACGATGCGGGCAAGATCCTCAACCCGCAGCTGGCGGAGGGGCAGGTGCATGGCGGCATGGGGATGGGGATCGGCTGGTCGCTGTTCGAGGAGATGATCATCGACGCCAAGAGCGGCGTGGTGCGCAACCCCAACCTGCTCGACTACAAGTTTCCCACCATGCTGGATTTGCCGGAGCTTGAATGTGACTTCGTGCAGACCTACGAGCCCCAGTCGGTCTATGGCCACAAATCTCTGGGAGAACCGCCCATCATCTCGCCGGGCCCGGCGATCCGTAACGCCATTCGCATGGCGACCGGGGTCGCCATCAACGAGCTGCCTATCACCCCCAAAACCCTGTTCCGGGAGTTTGTCGCGGCGGGTTTGATTGGCGAGGGATCAGGGGAGGAGCAACACCATGTTTGATATTGCCCGTTACTACAAGGCGCACAGTGTGGCCGAGGCGGTAGCCCTGCGCCAGGCCGACCCCGAAGCGCGCCTCTTGGCCGGTGGCACCGATGTGATGATCCAGCTTCATCACCTCAACCCAGCCTATCGCCATATCGTCGATATTCATGACTTGCCCGAATTGAAGGGGGTGAGTGAGCTGGCCAACGGCTCTATTCGCATCGGCTCTGGCACCACCTTTACCGAGCTCATCGAAAACGAGCTGGTGCAGCGTCGCTTGCCGATGCTTGCCGAAGCGGCCGCCACCATCGCGGGTCCGCAGATCCGCAACGTCGCCACTTTTGGCGGCAATATCTGCAACGGCGCCACCAGTGCCGACTCGGCGGCGCCGACTGTCGCGTTGGAGGCTGAGCTGGAAATCGCCGGGCCCAATGGCACGCGCCGCATCCCCATCGCCGGATTTCATACCGGCCCCGGCAAGGTGGCGCTGCAACCTGCGGAAATTCTGGTGGCGTTTCATTTCGCCCCGGATACTCACCCCTATGTGGGCTCCCACTACTTCAAATACGCCATGCGGGGGGCCATGGACATCGCCACCATCGGATGCGCCGCCTACTGCCAGATTGAGAATGGCCACTTCAAGCGCCTGCGGCTGGCTTATGGGGTGGCGGCACCGACACCGGTGCGTACCCCGCACGCCGAAGCTGCGGCCGAGGGGCAACCGCTGACTCGCGCCACACTGGCCGCGATTGCCGAGACGGTGGTGGCCGATGTGGCGCCGCGATCCTCCTGGCGGGCAGAGAAGGAGTTTCGCCTGCACCTTATCAAAACCCTGGCG
>NZ_CAWNZT010000414.1:0-20755 GCF_963878965.1 Aeromonas sp. HMWF015
GGACAGCACTTTGAACAAGTCGCTGAACGCTGGTTGCAGGCCCGGGGCCTGCAACCGGTAGCTCGCAACTACCGCTGTCGTGGCGGTGAAATAGATCTCATCATGCACCAGGGCCAGACCCTGGTGTTTGTTGAGGTGCGCTACCGGGCCACCGGCAGCCATGGCGGGGCCGCCAGCTCGGTCACCCGCAGCAAACAGCACAAGATCATGCTGGCAGCGCGCCACTATTTGAAGCAACATGCCATCAATGAGGCCAATCAGGCCTGCCGATTCGATGTGATTGCGTTCGAGGGCGACCAGCCAGCCTGGATCCAGAACGCATTTTAAGAGGACCCTATGACTGACCGCATCAAAGAGAACTACACCGAAAGCATCCAGACCAAGATAGCCGCCGCCGAGGCGTTGCCGGATGCCATCCATACTGCAGCCCAGATGATCACCATCTGCCTGCTCAATGGCCACAAGGTGCTGGCATGCGGTAACGGTCCTTCTGCCGCACTGGCGCAACTGTTCATCTCCGAGCTGGTCAACTGCTACGAGACCCAGCGCCCCTCCCTGCCCGGCATGGCCCTGACCCCGGACATGGCGACCATCAGCGCCATCGCCACCGACCACGGTTTTGAAGAGGTCTACGCCAAGCAGATCCGCGCGCTGGGCCAGCCTGGCGACATTCTGGTGGTCATCACCACCTCCGGCCACAGCCGCAGCCTGATCAAGGCCGCCGAAGCCGCCCTCTCCCGCGACATGACCATAGTGGTGCTGAGCGGGGGTGACGGTGGCGAAATGGCAGGTCTGCTCGGCCCGAACGATGTGGAGATCCGTGTTCCCTCCGCCCGTCGCCCTCGCATTCTGGAAGTGAACCTGTTGACCCTGCACTGCCTGTGTGATCTCATCGACCAGACACTTTTCCCGCAACAGGAAGATTGAAACCATGAAAAAGCACACTATCCTGCTCGGTCTGCTGGTTAGCACCCTGCTGCTGCAAGGCTGCGCAGCCCTGGTTGTTGGCGGCGCCGCAGGGACTGCCAAGGCCTCTGGCGATCGCCGAACCCTGGGCGCGCAGTGGGATGACCAGAACATCGAGCTGAAAGCGGCCAATCTGCTGGCCGACAACAAACCCCTCAGTGCAGCCAGCAAGATCAGCGTCTACAGCAACAATGGCCGCGTTCTGTTGGTCGGCCAGACACCTTCTGACGTTTACAAGATTGAGGCGGGCAAAATTGTCAGTCGCATCGAAGGGGTTCGCCACGTCTACAACGAATTGCGCATCGGCCAACCTGCCAGTTTCACCACTCGCAGCAATGACTCCTGGATCACCTCCAAGGTGAAAGCCGACATGTTCGGCACCAAGAACTTCGACAGCACCAAGGTCAAGGTGGTCACCGAGAACGGCGAGGTGTTCCTGATTGGTCTGGTGACTCGCCAGGAGGGAGAGCAGGCAGTCAACATCGCCCGCCATGTCACCGGCGTGAAGCGCGTGATCAAGGCCTTCGAGTTCGCCCAGAACTAAGCCAACGCGGCATAAAAAAACGCAGCCAATCGGCTGCGTTTTTTATTTGATCACCTTCAGGGTCGGACGACCGCTTGGACGCGGTGGTTCCGGCTCAGGCTCCACCGGCGCTTCAGCCTGCTCGAGCCAGATATCGTAACCCGGCTCAGGCGGGAACATGGTGCCCACGCCGTTCTCCCTAGCATGGATAGCCAACACTGCCGCCATCGGGATGTAAACCTGCTGGGAGACCCCGCCAAAGCGGGCACTGAAGCTGATAGCCTCGTTATCCATGTGAAATTGCATCACGGCTCGGGGCGCGATATTCAGTACAATTTGCCCGTCCTGAGCAAACTGCATCGGCACCATCACATGGGGAATGTTGACGTTGACCACCAGATGAGGGGTCAGATCGTTGTCCAGCAACCAGTCAAAGAACGCCCGTAACAAGTACGGACGGCTCGGTGTCATTGTCGGTTCCATGCTCATACGCCAGCACGGATCTCGCGTTCAGCTTCGGTCAGGGAAGCCTGGAAGGACTCACGCTCGAACAGACGAACCATGTAGGCCTTCAGCTCTTTGGCACCACGACCGGTCAGGTCGATGCCAAGGCTCGGCAGACGCCACAGCAGCGGCGCCATATAGCAATCCACCAGACCGAACTCTTCGCTCATGAAATAGGGCATTTCACCGAAGATCGGCGCGATGGCCAGCAGGTTGTCACGCAGTTCGTTGCGTGCCGCTTCAGCATCGGTACCGGCCATGATCTTGTCAGCCAGTGAGTACCAGTCCAGCTCGATGCGGTGCATCATCAGACGGCTGTTACCACGGGCAACCGGGTAAACAGGCATCAGGGGCGGATGCGGGAAGCGCTCGTCCAGATACTCCATGATGATGCGCGAGGTGTAGAGTGCCAGCTCACGATCAACCAGGGTCGGTACAGAGTTGTACGGGTTCAGCTCGGCCAGCTCATCCGGCAGATTGGCTGGATCAACCTGGCAGATATCCACGCTAACACCCTTCTCCGCCAGGACAATACGCACCTGATGGCTGAACATATCGTTGGCACCGGAAAACAGCGTCATTACCGAACGCTTATTGGCAGCTACAGCCATTGAACCCTCCCGTCATTAAAAAGCAGAAACGGCAATGAAGCATCTTGGTCTTCATTGCCGTGCATTATATTACCCGTATCTGGTCGCTTAGTGAACGTCGCGCCAGAATTCCTTCTTCAACAGCACAGTGAAGATGAAGAAGATCACGATGAAACCAAGCACCCAGAAGCCCATGCGTTCACGCTCCTGTTGTACCGGTTCAGCCGAGTAGACCAAGAAGTTTACCAGATCCAGTACCGTCTGATCATACTCTTCGTCATCCATTTCACCATTACCGTCAGATTTGATGCTGACAACCTGCTGGGTCTCGACTCCATCGACCGTGTGAGTGACGAACTCGGCACGGGGGGTTCCCTGCAACGGTTCCAACACATGAGGCATACCCACAGACGGGAACACCACATTATTCACCCCAAACGGACGAGTCGGATCCACGTAAAAAGAACGCAGATAGGTGTAAATCCAGTCCGCACCACGTACCCGGGCAACCAGAGTCAGATCCGGAGGGGGAGCACCAAACCACTTGGCTGCATCCTTCTCGGACATGGCGCTCTTCATCAGATCACCCACTTTGGCGCCGGTGAAGATGAGGTTCTCCTTCATCAACTCCTCGGGGATCTCCAGATCGGCAGCAACCCGGTTGTAGCGTTGATACTGGGTAGAGTGGCAGCCTGCACAATAGTTCATGAAGGTGGCAGCTCCACGTTGCAGGGATGCCTTGTCGCTCAGATCATAATTGGCTTTGTCCAGATGCACGGCCCCAGCATTGGCAAACACCAGTGATGGCAGCAGGGTCAGCACTGCAAATATTATTTTTTTCATTTAAATGTAACCCTCTCCGGCAGCGGCTTGGTGCGTTCGTTTTTGCTGTAGAAGAACAACAGCACGAAGAAACCGAAATAACCCAAGGTACAAATCTGGGCAACCAGCGTCAGGGTCGGCGTCGACGGCAGTACACCCAGCACCCCCAGGATGATAAAGCAGACCACGAACTGGGCGATGTTAAGCTTGTGCAGCTTGCTGCGATAGCGAACAGAACGCACCTTGCAGCGATCCAGCCAAGGCAGCAGGAACAACACCACAATAGAGAGGCCCATCATGATGACGCCAAGCAGCTTGTCGGGTACGGCACGCAAAATCGCGTAGAAGGGGGTGAAGTACCACACAGGCGCGATGTGAGCAGGAGTCTTCAGGCCGTTGGCCACTTCAAAGTTCGGCTTCTCGAGGAAGTAACCCCACATATCCGGCTTGAAGAAAATGATGGCGCAGAAGAAGAACAGGAAGCCCGCCACACCGATCATGTCCTTGACGGTGAAGTAAGGGTGGAATGCCACCGCATCCAGCGGCCAGCCGTTCTCGTCCTTGTGCTTCTTGATGTCGATACCGTCTGGGTTGTTGGAGCCCACTTCGTGCAGCGCCAGAATGTGCATGGCAACCAGCATCACCAGCACCAGCGGCAACGCGATGACGTGCAGCGCGAAGAAGCGGTTAAGGGTCGCACCGGAGATCACGTAGTCACCACGGATCCACAGGGTCAGATCGTCACCGATGACCGGAATGGCGCCAAACAGCGAGATGATGACCTGGGCACCCCAGAATGACATCTGACCCCAGGGCAGCAAGTAGCCCATAAAGGCTTCCGCCATCAGCACCAGGAAGATCAGCATGCCGAAGATCCACAGCAGCTCACGAGGCTTCTGATAAGAGCCATAGATCATGCCGCGGAACATATGCATATAGACCACGATGAAGAATGCAGACGCACCGGTTGAGTGCATGTAACGCAGCAGCCAGCCGTACTCCACATCGCGCATGATGTACTCCACGGAGGCAAACGCACCTTCCGCAGAGGGGTTGTAGTTCATGGTCAACCAGATACCGGTGATGATCTGGTTAACCAGCACCAGCATGGCCAGCGAGCCGAAGAAGTACCAGAAGTTCAGGTTCTTCGGTGCCGGATACTTGGCCATGTGGTCGTTGTACATGGCCGTGAGCGGGAATCGATAATCGATCCAGCCCATCAGTTTACTCAACATGGTCAGGCCTCCTTGCCATCGGCACCGACCAGGATGGTGGTGTCATTAATGAATTGATAGGGCGGAATGACCAGGTTCAGCGGTGCAGGCACCCCCTGGAACACACGGCCGGCCATGTCGAACTTGGAGCCATGGCACGGGCAGAAGAAGCCGGACGTAACGCCCTGCACCTGCTCGCCAAAGCTGTCAGGCAGATAGGAAGGTGAACACCCCAAGTGGGTGCAAATACCGACCGCGACAAAAATTTCGGGCTTGATCGATCTGTACCCGTTATGGGCATAGTCAGGCTGCTGCGGCTCTTCAGATGAGGGATCCCGCAGCTTGTCATCATGCGCGGCCAAGGCATCCAGCGTCTGTTTGGTGCGTTTCACCACCCAGACAGGCTTGCCTCGCCACTCGACACGGATGAGCTGACCCGGTTCCAACTTGCTGATATCGACTTCAACCGGCGCACCGGCTGCTTTGGCCTTGGCGCTCGGATTCCATGACTTTATAAACGGCACTGCGGTAAACGCAGCTCCTACCCCACCAACGGCAACCGTTGACCAGGTAAGAAATCTGCGGCGACCGGTATCAACTGGCGCATTGCTCATCCAAAAACTCTCCCATGTGGACTCCGCACATTCTTATAGTGTCCCTGTTCCCCATTTTTCCCGTGACAACAGCGGCGGAAGCTGGATTTACAATTGCCACAGAAAACAGGGGAAATTTTAAAGAAAAGATAACAACTTGACAAGAAAGAGCGGTGAGCAATGAAAACAATAAAGAAACAATTTTTTGTCTTTTGTGACGCGTGGTTAGCATTGATGTCGGTAATATTACCAATAAAAAAAGCCTGGCAACCGCCAGGCTTTTTTGACACTCGAAAGAGTGAGTACCAAAAGCGAATTAACGCTTGGAGTACTGCGGACGCTTACGAGCTTTGTGCAGACCAACTTTCTTACGCTCAACCTTACGGGCATCACGAGTAACAAAGCCAGCTTTACGCAGTTCGGAACGCAGGGTTTCGTCGTACTGCATCAGAGCACGAGTGATACCGTGGCGGATCGCACCAGCTTGACCGGAGATGCCACCACCGTTAACGGTGATGTACAGGTCCAGTTTCTCGGTCATCTCAACCAGTTCCAGCGGCTGACGAACTACCATGCGGGCAGTCGGACGGCCGAAGTACTGCTCCAGGGAGCGCTGGTTGATTACGATCTTGCCGCTACCCGCTTTGATAAATACGCGAGCAGTGGAGCTTTTGCGACGGCCGGTACCGTAGTATTGATTTTCTGCCATGTTGCCAGTTCCCGATTAGATATCCAGTACTTGAGGTTGCTGAGCAGCATGAGCATGCTCGGCGCCTGCGTAAACTTTCAGTTTACGGAACATGGCACGGCCCAGAGGACCTTTCGGCAGCATGCCTTTGACGGCTGCTTCGATTACCATTTCCGGTTTACGCTGAATCAGCTTGTCGAAGCTGATTGACTTGATACCACCCGGGAAACCGGAGTGAGCGTGGTACATTTTGTCGGTAAATTTCTTACCGGTTACGTGTACCTTCTCAGCGTTTACAACGATGATGTAATCACCGGTGTCAACGTGCGGAGTGTATTCAGCTTTGTGCTTACCACGCAGACGAGCAGCGATCTCGGTTGCGATACGACCCAGAGTTTTACCTTCTGCGTCCACAATGTACCAGTCACGTTTTACGGTTTCTGGCTTGGCAACGAAAGTTTTCATTAAGTTAAACCCAATTACCTGTTACAGACCCAATTGCTTATGGGGGCTCTCCCACAAACAACAAACGATGGCCTACCTGTACCCCTTCGAATACAAGTAAAGCTTAAAGTGTTGCTGTCTTATCGACAGCTGTAACGTGGGCCGAGCGATTATAAGTGAAGTTGCCTTAAATATCACCTGCTAATTTCACTGCCATGAAACCAGCAAATGTCGCCCGGCCCTACCTGCCGCAGATGCCCATCCGACTGGCAGGCGCGGTATTGTGACTAAGGAAGGTGCACTCTGGCAAGGTATTCGTGCGATTGCATTTCCTGAAGCCGCGAAAGACAGCGTTTGAATTCGAAATTCAGCAGCCCTTCGCCATAGAGTTCTGCCATGGGAACCGCTGCCGACATGATGAGCTTGACGTGCCGTTCGTAGAACTCATCGACCATGGCGATGAAGCGGCGAGCCGCGTCATCCGTGCCTGCACCCATTGGCTGCACATTGGCCAGCAGGACGGTATGGAACAACCTGGCCAGCTCGATATAGTCGTTCTGGGAGCGGGCAGTACAGCAAAGTTGCTCGAATTCCATATAGAGCACCCCTTCCCCCATCCCCAGCGACGTCAGTTGACGATGATTGACCTCGAACGTCCCCTCGCAAGCCGAGTGACCACCGGTTAATTGCTGAAAATAGTGGTCGAGATTGGCTTTTGCCTGCAAATCCAGCGGGCAGTGATAAATCTCGGCTTGTTCCAGCGTACGTAGGCGGTAGTCGATACCGCCATCCACGTTAAGTACCTCGCAATGGCGCTCGATAAGCTCGATAGCTGGCAGAAAACGGGCTCGCTGCAGCCCATTGCGATAAAGATCGTGCGGCGGGATATTTGAGGTTGCAACCAGTACGACACCGTGACCAAACAGCTCCTGAAACAGCGTGCCCAGCAACATGGCATCGGTGATGTCGGAGACAAAAAATTCGTCGAAACAGATGATGTCTGTCTCGTTGGCAAGCTTGCTGGCTACCAGCTTGAGGGGATCGGACTGCCCGCTCAGCCCCTGCAGTTCATCGTGAATGCGGTGCATGAAACGGTGGAAATGGCTGCGCATCTTGCGCTTCCCCGGCAGGCTGTCGAAAAAGGTATCCATCAGCCAGGTCTTGCCTCGGCCCACTCCGCCCCACATATAGATACCGAGGACAGGCTCCGGCGACTTGGGCTTTTGCAGCCAACCCAGCAGCCCTCGAGATCTGGTCGGAGTCGGGCGCCGTAGCAAATCCTGATACAGTCGCTCCAGCCTGCTAATGGCCATCCCCTGCGCGGGGTCGGCCACAAAGCCGGGGCGCAGCAGATCCTGCTGGTATTTTTGCTGCGGTGTCATCCTTGAGCGCCTCTCCAAGTCCCTGAATCGAGGACAAAATGGTATCACGGCCTCAGGACGCACGGTATAGTGCCATCAAGGCATGGCGGTTATGACGACCGCATAAACCCACTCTGTTTTAGCTGTAACAAGGAGCATCTATGAGTCTGTTAACTGGGATCCTGCTGGCTGTCGCGGCCTTGATTATCGGTATCGTTCTCGGCCGTTTTTCGGTACGTAGCCGCGATGCTGGCCGCCTGGAACAGGAACTGAAAAAGGCCCACAAGGAGCTCGAGAGTTATCAGGGCCAGATCAATACCCACTTCGCCGACAGTGCCGCGCTGATGGAACAACTGGCCGAGCAGTATCAGGCCCTCTATCGCCACATGGCCGAGCAGAGTAAATTCCTGGCCAAGGCGCAGGAACCGCTGTTCCGCGAGTCATTGGTAGAAGAAGCCCCTGCCAATGTGGCAGAAGAGCCGGGCGTTCCGCCTCGCGACTATGCGGGTGCCTCTTCCGGACTGCTCAAACAACCAAACTAGTTCCCCGCGGAACTAATTGGCCAGTCCCGTGGTCTGACCTTGACGATTGCAATGCAACTTTTTCTGGGAGCTGTTTTTCATATGCGTAAACCTCTTTCCATGCTCAGTGTGCTAGCCCTCAGTGTCGGTATCGCCATGTCTGCGGCCCCTGTTCAGGCTGCACTGCCTTCCCTGTTAGGCTCAAATCAGGAGATGCCAAGCCTGGCGCCTGTTCTCGAACAGGTCACCCCGGCTGTGGTCAATATCTCGGTTTCTGGCAAAAAAATTACCCGTCAGCGTCTGCCGGAGCAGTTCAAGTTCTTCTTCGGCCCCAACATGCCCGACGAACAGGTGAGCGAGCAGCCGTTCCAGGCGCTCGGCTCCGGTGTCATCGTCGATGCCAAGAAGGGTTACGTGATCACCAACGCCCACGTGGTGCACGAGGCGGACGAGATCAAGGTCAACCTGAAGGATGGTCGTGAGTATGCGGCCAAGAAGATCGGTGAAGACAAACAGTCCGACATCGCCCTGCTGCAAATCAAGGCCGAGGATCTGGTGCAGATCAAGTTCGCCGACTCCGACGAGCTGCGGGTGGGTGACTATGCGCTGGCCATCGGCAACCCGTTTGGTCTGGGCCAGACCGTCACCTCCGGTATTGTCAGTGCGCTGGGTCGCAGCGGCCTCAACATCGAGAATCTGGAGAACTTCATCCAGACCGATGCGGCCATCAACTCCGGTAACTCCGGCGGCGCCCTGCTCAACCTGCGTGGCGAGCTGATCGGTATCAACACCGCGATTCTGGGCCCGAACGGCGGCAACATCGGCATCGGCTTTGCCATCCCTTCCAACATGGTGCGGGATCTGACCGAGCAGATCGTCAAGTACGGTGAAGTGCGTCGCGGCCAGCTGGGTATTACCGGCACCGAGCTCACCTCCGACATCGCCAAAACCTTCGGTTACAACAAGAAGGATGGTGCCTTCGTCAATCAGGTCATGCCTGATTCGGCGGCCGACAAGGCGGGCATCAAGGCTGGCGATATCATCGTCAGCATCGATGGCAAACCGGTTCGCTCCTTCGGCGAGCTGCGTGCCAAGATCGCTACCATGGGCGCTGGCAAGCAGGTCGAGCTGGGACTGATCCGCGATGGCAAGTCACAAACAGCCAAGGTGACCCTGAAGCAGGCTGATGACAGCGAAGTACGCGCCAGCGCGCTGCATCCGGCACTGGAAGGGGCCAAGCTGAGCACCACTACCGATCCGGTCTCCGGCGTCGCGGTGGCCGATATTGATCCTCGCTCTCCGGCAGCCGCTTCCGGCCTGCAGAAGGGTGACATCATCATCGGGGTCAACCGCCTGCGCATCAACACCCTGGGCGAGCTGACCAAGGCGCTCAAGAACAAGCCTGACGTGCTGGCGCTCAACATCCAGCGCGGCGACTCCTCGCTCTATCTGGTGATCCGCTAACGCTCAAGTTGTTCGCCAGCCCCTCCATCACCCGCGGCCTTCACCGCGGGTGATTTTTATCCATCGATAGTGTTATTCTCTGCGCGCAGCCTGTACGGATGAGAATGACATGAAAATCCCCCCTTTAGTCAGTTACTTGGGCAAGTCTGTCGGTTTTGGATTGACCGTCGCGGCGCTGCTGCTGTTGCTGTTTCCCCATTTTCGCGGTGGTGCCCAACTGCCCGGCATCATCACCAATGCCCGTGAACTGAGTTTCTCCTATGCCGCCCATCGGGCAGGCCCTGCCGTCGTCAACATCTACACCCGCAGCTTTGCCCCCAATCAGGGCAATCAGGGGGAACTGCGCCCGCAAGGGCTGGGTTCTGGCGTCATCATGAATCAGCGCGGCTATGTACTGACCAACTACCACGTCATCGCCGATGCCGACCAGATCATCGTCGCGTTGCAGGATGGCCGGGTCTTCAGCGCCGAACTGGTCGGTACCGATCAGCTCACCGACCTCGCCGTGCTCTATATCGAGTCAGACAACCTGCCGGTGATCCCGCAGGATCCCGAGCGACTGCCAGAAGTGGGGGATGTGGTGCTCGCCATCGGCAACCCCTACAACGTCGGCCAGACCATCACCCAGGGCATTATCAGCGCGACCGGCCGTACCGGCCTCTCCAGCATGGGGCCCGACAGCAATGGCCGTCAGGATCTGCTGCAGACCGATGCCGCCATCAACGAGGGCAACTCGGGTGGCGCGCTGGTCAACGGCCGTGGCGATCTGGTGGGGATCAACACCGCCACCTATCACCTCAACGGCAATCAGGAGAGCTACGGCATCAGCTTCGCCATCCCCTACCGGCTGGCAAAACGGATCATGGATGAGCTGATCGCCAACGGCCGGGTGATCCGCGGCTACCTCGGGATCTCCAGCGTCGAGATCAACCCCATCGTCGCGCGGATGATGAACCTCGGCGACCTGCGTGGTCTGGTGGTGGAGAGTCTGGATCCCAACGGACCGGCGGCCAAAGGCGGCCTGCAGCGAGGGGATGTGCTGCTCAAGATCAACGGAGAGGCCATCAGTGGCGTACGCAGCGCCATGGACAAGATTGTCGAGAGCCGCCCCGGCACCAAGCTGACCATCTCGGTATTCCGCTCCGGCAAGCCGCTGGAAGTGGTGGTCACTATAGAGGAAGACCTGCGCTATCAGCAGAGAGCGGCCAGCTCGAGCGCAGCATCGGCCAGCTAGCGTCACTCCTTTTAATGAGAAGGGCGGGAAACCGCCCTTTTCCACATCAGTCCCCTCGGCAACGTCTCTTACCGTGAGATGACTCACAGTTTCACGCAACGCTTGCCCTGCCCCCGCCCCCCGATTTGTGCGCTACCGATCACACAAAACCGGCCCCAATAAGCACTCTTTTTGTCTTTTCAGTATCCAAACAATCACTTTGGGGCCATTTCCTCAGGAATTTCCGCTTCGAATCGGAAAAACGCTGCCTCCTCCACATCGACGCGCAGGCTTAGGGTAACGCCATACCTTCTGCCAGCCTTGGAGAGCAGACATTGCAAACAGAGACTCACGACCAGACCCTGACCCCGAACAGCCCGGAGTTGCTGCGCCAGACCGACCAGATCCTGGCACGCATTCATATTCTGCTGGGCGATCAGGGTATCCGCCCCAACGAGGTACAGCAGCAGATGCTGGCCTCCCACGTCAAAGCCATGGTGTGGCGCTCCCACAGCGGTGAACCGCTGCCGGAAGTTGACCTCAGCCTGTTTGAGGAGATCTCTCCCCTCTCCCTGCGTCTCGCCGAGCAGGTTGTCAGCTGGCTGGAGCGACTCGCCTACGAAGAGGCACACCTCTTGTCCGTCCATTTTGAAGTCGCCAAAGAAAACGAACTCAGCTCGGTGCAGAACCCGTAACTCAAGGAGAAATCGATATGACAGCCATCAAACTCGTGATTGGAGATCGTCTCGGCAAGGGTCAGAAAGTGGGCGCAGGCGCGGAAGCTGCCGGAGCCAACGTGACCATCATCCCCGGCATGGCCGCTGACATGAAGCTCGGCGATGTGATGAACAAGGAGCAGGCGGATCTCGGCATCTCCTTCTGCGGCAGCGGCGGCGCCGGTGCAATCACAGCCCAGACCAAATACGGCTACAAGTGCCGTTACGGCATGCGCTCTGTTGAAGAGGGCGTCACCGCCATCAACGAAGGGTGCGTGGTGCTGGGCTTCGGTTTCATGGACAAGGAAGAGCTGGGTCAGAAGCTGGTCGAAGCCTTCGCCAAGAAGCACGGACGCGCCTGATGAAAGAGAACTTCACCACCCAGGTCATCGTCAACGGCAAGGGGACGACACGCCAGCAGGCGTTTGCCTCCGCCCTCAGCCAGGTGCAACCCACACTGCTCAAGGACAACCAGCAGGTACTGCTGCGTATTGAGCCGGTCGATGTACAGGTGCTCAAAGCCGAGGAGTCGGTCCGGGTGGAGAAGTTTCTGTTCTTCTTCCTGCCGCGCCAGCGCTGCGAATACCGCGTCCAGCTGGAGATCAAGGTTCAGGTCACCAGTCTGGATGTCGCCAAGGTGACGTTCACCCAGGTGTGATGCCTGCGCAGGCACAACCCCACAAGAAGGATACGTTGGATGTTTCTAATCATTTTTATCAAGTCACTCATCATTGGCGGCCTGGTTGGCGTCGGGGTGGGGGCCGGCGCGGCGCGGATGTTCCACGCCCCGACCGTACAGGGCATGGGTGCCTTCCGCACCCTGGGCGAACTTAACTCCTGCGAGGGGGATCCCGCTTCTCACTTCTCGTTTGGTCTGGGCTTCTTCTTCAACGCCTGGGCCTCCACCGTGGCGGCCGGCGCCTTCACCCAGGATGTGGATCACCGCATCATCCCGCACTGGGCCACGGCGGCACTGCTGTTCAAAAATCGGGATCTCGCAACCACTCTGCACGACCCGAAAAAGATGGCCATCGCTGGCGGCATCATAGGTGCCATCGTGGTCGCCTTCCTCAACAGTACGGCGGCTGCCGTTCCTGCAGCTCTGCAGGTCACAGCGGTCAAGGTGCTGGTACCAGCCGCCAACCTGCTGGTCAACACCGTCATGCCGGTGATCTTCTGGCTCGCTGCCATCGAGGCGGGCAAGAAATCCGGTTTCTGGGCCACCATCTTCGGCGGTCTGGCCCAACTCATCATGGGCAACGCGGTACCGGGTCTGGTGCTCGGCATCCTGATCGGCAAGGGTGTGGAAGAGAGCGGTTGGAACCATGTCACCAAGGTGATGATGGCAGCCATCGTCCTGCTGTTCGTGCTGAGCGGATTCTTCCGCGGCTTCGACATGAAACTGATTGAATCCTTCCATATGGGTGTCCCCCTGTGGCTGGAAAGTGTCCATAACCTGCTGAGCGGCAAATAAGGGGTCACACCATGGATGAGAAACTGAAAAACAACTTCTGGTACGCCGACTGGTCATTCCCCATCTTCGTCGGCCTGCTCTCGGCCGGGGTCTTTGCCGGTACCCACATGTTCTATCTGTACGGGGTTGGTGCCTTCAACGAGGTAGCCTTCGTCGCCATGCTGAAAGCCGGAATGGACACGGGTGCCTACGGCGCAGTAGCCGCGTTCGGTGCCAGCTTCCTGTTCGCCCGCATCATCGAGGGATCCCTGGTGGGGATTCTGGATATCGGCGGCGCCATCCAGACCGGGGTCGGCCTCGGTGTGCCCGCCCTGCTGCTGGGGGCTGGCATCGTCTATCCGGTGGAGAACTTCGGCGCCTCGCTGGCAACCGGCATGGGGATTGGTCTGGCCATCGGCTACATCATCATTCTGGCGCGCAAGTTCACCATCAACCAGAGCAACTCCACCTACGGTGCTGACGTGATGATGGGTGCTGGCAACAGCTCTGGTCGCTTCCTCGGCCCCCTCATCATCCTCTCCGCCATGGGCGCTTCCATCCCCATCGGTATCGGTTCCCTGCTGGGTGCGCTGCTGTTCTACGTGTGGGGCAAGCCCATCACAGGCGGTGCCATCCTGGGAGCCATGCTGTTGGGTACCTTCTTCCCGGTCGCCCTTGTGTAAGTACCAGCCGCCCTGCGGGGCGGCTCGCCAGAGGTTATCAGCATGTACGACATGATCATCAGAGCCGGGCGCCAGGGAGATGGCCAGCTCGTCGATATTGCCATCAGGGAGGGCAAAATCGCCGCCATCGGCTCCCTGCCGGGGACGGCAGCGGCGCGGCAGATACTGGATCTCGGCGGCCGGGTGCATGTGAGCGCAGGCTGGATCGACGGCCACACCCACTGTTATCCCGCCTCCCCCATCTATCACGATGAGCCGGACAAGGTGGGCGTAGAGTCCGGCGTCACCACCGTCATCGACGCAGGCAGCACCGGAGCCGACGATGTGAATGACTTCCAGCAGATCGCTGCTGGTTGCAAGACCCGGGTGCATGCCCTGCTCAATATCTCCCGCATCGGCCTGCTGCGTCAGAACGAGCTGGCGGATAGCCGGGATCTCGATATGGATCTCGCCTCGGCAGCCATTCGCCGCCACCCCGACTTTATTGTTGGCATCAAGGCGCGGATGAGCGGTAGCGTGGTAGGTGAGAACGGCCTGCAACCGCTGCGCATGGCCAAGGCGCTGCAACAGGCCCACGGCCAGCTGCCGCTGATGGTGCACGTGGGTAACACGCCGCCGGATCTGGACGAGATAGTTGCCCTGCTGGGGGATGGCGATCTGCTGACCCACTGCTTCAACGGCAAACCGAACCGCATCCTGACTCCGGCTGGCGAGCTGCGCCAGGCGGTGCGTGAGGCGATGAAACGGGGCCTGTTGCTCGACATCGGCCACGGCGGCGCCAGCTTCAGCTTCGAGGTGGCGGAGCTGGCTATCCGGCAGGGGATCCTGCCCCGCACCATCAGCTCCGATATCTACTGCAAGAACCGCATCAAGGGGCCGGTCTACAGTCTGGCCCACGTGATGTCGAAGTTTCTCGCCATCGGCATGACGCTGGAGCAGGTGCTCGCCTGCGTCACCCATCAGGCCGCCGATGCCCTGCGCCTTTCCGGCAAAGGGCGGCTTGAGGTGGGCGCCGATGCCGATCTGACCCTGTTCGAGGTCGCCAGCGGCCCGACCCTGTTTATGGATACCGAAGCCCAGTCTCGCAGCGGTAACCAACAACTGCAGCCTCTCGCCGCCCTGGTCGGTGGCGAACTGGTTCTGACTCACTATGGGAAATCACACCATGCCTTCTGTTTATGAGAAATATCAGCTCAGACCGGTGATCAACGCCTCCGGGCGCATGACCATTCTCGGCGTCTCCACCCCCGAGCAGGAGGTGGTCGATGCGGTCAATTTCGGCCTGAGCCACTACTTCGAGGTCAAGGATCTGGTCAACAAGACCGGCGCCTATCTGGCTGGTTTGCTGGATGTGGAAGATGCGGTGGTGGTCTCCTGCGCCAGCGCCGGCATCGCCCAGTCAGTCGCCGCCATGATAGTACGCGGCGATCCCTACCGCCTCGAGCACCTGCATGCCCATCCCCATGAGGTGCCGAGTGAAATCGTGTTGCCCAAGGGGCATAACGTCAACTTCGGCGCCCCGGTCGGTACCATGGTCAATCTGGGTGGCGGCAAAGTAGTGGAAGCCGGTTACGCCAACGAGTGCTCCCCTTCCCAGCTGGCAGCCGCCATCAATGCCAACACCGCTGCTATCCTCTATATCAAGTCCCACCACTGCGTGCAGAAGAGCATTCTGTCGGTGGCAGAGGCCGCCGAGGTCGCCAAGACCCACGGGCTCCCGCTCATCGTCGATGCGGCAGCCGAAGAGGATCTGCGCCTCTACTACAACCAGGGGGCGGATCTGGTCATCTACAGCGGCGCCAAGGCCATTGAAGGGCCCACCAGCGGGCTGGTGCTCGGCAAGCGCCAGTATGTGGAGTGGGTCAAACAGCAGGCCAATGGCATCGGTCGCGCCATGAAGGTGGGCAAGGAGGGGATCCTCGGCCTGACCCACGCTATCGAGCGCTATCTGGCCAAAGAGAAAGAGAGCGGCGCCGCCATGGTCGCCAAGATGAGCCCCTTCATCGAGCGCCTAAACCAGCTGCCCGGCGTCACCGCCAAGGTGGTGTGGGACAGCGCAGGGCGCGACATCGCCCGCACCGATATCGCCTTTGACCACCAGCAGCTCGGCATGACCACAGTGCAGGTCGTCAGCCGTCTGCAACAGGGCACGCCTGCCATCTACTGCCGCGGCTACAAGGCCAACGAGGGGCACATCGAGATCGATGTGCGCAGCGTCACCGTGCCCCAGCTCGACCAAATCCACTCTGCCATTGCCAACCTCGTTCAGGAGAATCGCTGATGTCCCTTACCCCCAACTACTACCGTGATCGGGTCTGTCTCAACGTGCTGGCAGGTTCCAAAGAGAATGCCGTCGAGGTGTACGACGCAGCCGAAGGCCACGTGCTGGTCGGTGTGCTCTCCAAAAACTACCCGGATATTCCCTCCGCGGTGGCCGACATGCGGGCTTACGCCAAGCTTATCGACAACGCCCTCTCCATCGGACTGGGCGCCGGCGATCCACGCCAATCCGCCATGGTGGCCGAACTGGCCTGCCAGCTGCAGCCCCAGCACGTCAATCAGGTGTTCACCGGTGTCGGCGCCAGCCGGGCGCTGCTCGGCCAATCACAAACGCTGGTGAATGGGTTGATCTCCCCTACCGGCATGCCGGGCATGGTGAAGATCTCCACCGGTCCACTCAGCGCCGGGCAGTCGGATGGAATAGTGCCCATCGATACCGCCATTGCCTTGCTCAAGGACATGGGCGGCAGCTCGGTCAAGTTCTTCCCCATGGGTGGGCTGGCCTGCCGCGACGAGTATCAGGCAGTGGCCGAGGCTTGTGCCCGCCACGGCTTCTGGCTGGAACCCACCGGCGGCATCGATCTGGAGAACTTCGAGGAGATAGTGCGGATTGCGCTGGACGCCGGAGTCGAGAAAGTTATCCCTCACGTCTACAGCTCCATCATCGACAGCGCGAGCGGGCACACTCGCCCCGAGGATGTGCGGACTCTGCTGGCGATGGTGAAACGACTGTTGGCCTGATGGCAGCCACGGGCACCGGTTCAATCACTGACCGGTGCCTGGCTTGTTGATGACCCACTTGTTAACATCGACCCTTTATCTCGCAACAGGAGTCTTGCATACCCCCTATGATCAAGCTGCCACACCCCAGGCTCCATCAAATGCTGATCCAGCTCCACGCAGAACCGCTGCCACAGGAGGAACTGGCTCGCCGCCTCAATGTCTCCACCCGCACGGTGCGCACCGATGTGGCGACCCTCAACGAACTGATGGCCACGCACGGCGCTCACCTGATCCACCAGCGTGGCAGCGGCTACCAGCTCAAGATCTACAATCAGGGACTGTTCGAGGCTCTGCTGGCGGCCCAGGGTCAGGATAGCGGCCTGCCACGCACCAGCCGGGAGCGGGTGCAGCACCTGCAGATCCTGCTATTGACGGCAGAGCAGGGGATCAAGCTCGATGAGCTGGCTGATACCTGGTATCTGAGCCGGGCGGCACTGCAGGGGGATATGGCGGAAGTCCGTGAGCAGCTCAGCAACTTCAGGCTCAGCGTCGAGAGCAAACCCCGCCTGGGGATGCGCATTCAGGGGGAGGAGACGGCGATCCGGGCCTGTTTGACCCAACTGCTCTATCAGGAGTTGCTGCACAACAACCAGTTGCAAACCCTGTTGCCCAACCTTTGCCCCAGCAAGACGATGGAGGTAGTGGGCAATCATATCCATGCCCAGCTTGCCCGACATCAGCTGCGTCTCGCTGACGAGAGCCAGCAGCAGCTCGCCATCTACTGCGCAGTTGCCCTGCTGCGTCAGGCATCCGGTCACGAGTTGCGCCACTTCGCCAGCGAGGATCTGACTCTGCCGCTGCTGGCAGTATCTCGCGATATATATGCGGTATTGCCCACCCTGACGCCCCCCGTAGAGGACGAGATCGCCGGTCTCGCCATTCAGATCCAGGCGCGCCTGATTGCCGATACTCCCCAGCTCAGCCCGGCAATGGCCGCCGAGAGCGAACAACTGGTGGAGCATCTGCTGACCTACATTCATCAACACTACCCTTACGACCTGCGAGGCGACCAACAGCTGCGGGCCGACCTGCAAACCCATATCAGCGCCATGCTGCTACGGGTCAAATACCAGATAGGCAACCACAACCCGTTGGCCGATCACATCAAGCAGTACTATCCTCTCGCCTACGACATCACGCTGGCGGCCATCTCGGAGTGGATCAAGCAGACCCCCTACCGACTGACCCACCACGAGATCGGCTATCTGGTGATCCATATCGGGGTCGGGCTGGAGCGCCATTACGACATCGGCTATACCCGCCGCCCGCAGGCGCTATTGCTTTGCGATGCAGGCAACGCCACCTTCCGGGTACTGGAAGCACGCATCAAGCGGGAGTATCCCCAGTTGCAGCTGACCACGCTGGAGTCGGTGCGGGATTACGAAGGTCTGGAGCAGATCGCGCAGGACTTTGTCATCAGTACCGTCAAGGTGAACGAAAAAAACGCCCCCGTGGTACTCGTTGCCCCCTTCCCGACCCAATACCAGCTGGAGCAGCTTGGCAAGCTGGTGCTGATCGACCGCACCCGCCCCTACATGCTCGACAAATATTTCGATGCCGACCACTTCATGGTGGTCAAAGAACCCCTTACCCAGGCCGAACTGTTTGCCCGTATCTGTGATCAGCTGGAGGCGGAAGATCTGGTGAAGAGCGGCTTCAGAGCCTCACTACAGGAGCGGGAGCGGATCGTCTCAACCATGTTGGGAGAAGGGATCGCCCTGCCCCACTCCCTCGGTCTGCTGGCGCGCCGTACTCTGGTTTACACCGTGCTGGCACCGCAGGGGATTGACTGGGGGAACGGGGAAATCGCGACGCTCATCTTCGTGCTGGCCATCAGCAAGGCCGACTACGAGGAGGCGATGGGTCTCTACGACCTGTTTCTGGCACTGATGAACGAAAAAGCCAGCAGGAATCTACTGGCTTGTCGGGATTTTGCCAGCTTCAAAGCGCTGGCGCGTACCGGTTCATAACATAAAACGAGGAGTGACTACTCCTCGTTGAAGCCGGAAGTGAACAGCTCCACCACGGCGGCCAGGGCCTCGACCTCTTCGGGGCCCTCAACCTGTACTTCCACCTGCCGCCCTTGCGCGGAATCCAGCATCAGCAGGCCGATGATGCTGTCAGCATCGGCCTCCACACCATCTTCATTGCGCAGCAGCACGTGGGCATCGAAACCCTGCACCAGCTCGAACAGCATCATGGCCGGTCTGGCATGAATACCCAGCTTGTTTTTCACTTCAACCGAGGCGGAAACAGTCATCGGGTCGTCCTATTGGTCCGTCAGGATTGGGGCGCACTCTTGTCGAGAGTGCGGTGGCGGATCTGCACGTTCTTGCCAAGCAAACGGAATGCACCGGCCAGCCGCTCTGCAATAAAGACCGAGCGATGCTGACCGCCGGTGCAACCGATGCCGACCGTGAGGTAGCTGCGATTGTTGCGCTCCAGATGGGGCAACCAGGTCGCCAACATGTTTTCGATCTGCTGGGTAAACAGCATCACGTCAGCCTGCGCCGAGAGGTAGTTGGCGACCGGCTCATCCTTACCAGTGAACGGCTTGAGCTCGGGGATCCAGTGCGGATTGGGCAGGAAGCGGGCATCGAACACGAAGTCAGCATCCTTGGGAATGCCGTACTTGAAACCGAACGACTCGAACACCAGCACCAGCTCGTTCTCTTTCTTGCCGAGTACCCGGGTCTTGATGAGCTCGCTCAGGTCATGAATGCTGAGGGTGGTGGTGTCGATGCGCAGGTCAGCGGTCGAGGAGAGTGGCGCCAGCAGGTGGGTCTCCTCCCGAATCGCCTCATCCAGCGACAGCTTGTTGCGTGAGAGGGGGTGCAGGCGGCGGCTCTCGCCATAGCGCTTGAGCAGGGTGCCGTTGTCGGCATCGAAGAAAAAGCTGGAGAACTCTACCCGCCCCTCATTGCGCACCTGAGCCAGCAGATTTTCCAGTTTCTCCGGATCGCTCGGCAGGTTGCGCACATCGATACTGACCGCCAGCTTGTCGTACTGGCTCTCCACCGAGACAATCAGCTGGGGCAGCAGATTGACCGGCAGGTTGTCCACACAGTAGTAACCCAGATCTTCCAGCACTCGCAGGGCTACCGTTTTACCGGAGCCCGAACGTCCACTTACCACGATTAACTGCATCTTGTTCCCTCACGCCAAAACGGGTGTCTCATCCTTGGCCTGCTGTCAGGCCGAGGTCATGATCTGATAGAGCTCTTCGTCGCTGGTTGCCTGACGCAACTGGCGGCAAACCGCCTTGTCACCCAGCTTGGAAGCCATCAGAGAAAGGGTCTTGAGATGCTGCTTGCACTCGCTTTCCGGCACCAGCAAGGCAAACAGCAGGTCAACCGGTTGATTATCGATGGAGTCGAAAGGAATAGGGTCGGCAAAGGTCATCAGGATCGCGGTTGGCGGGAACTCATCGTCAATGCGACCGTGGGGGATCGCAATACCGGCACCGATCCCGGTACTACCCATTTTTTCGCGGGCCAGCAAGCATTCAAACAGCGCCTGACGGGAGGTGCCAAGGCGTTCGGCGGCCAGCTCGCTGATGATTTCGAGGGCGCGTTTCTTGCTGGTACAAGGGACTGCACTCTTGGTGCAGTCCCGACTCAGTATGTGTTCAAGTTGCATGGTTATTTTTTATTTAACTTATCTTTGTGCTTGATGATCTGCCTGTCCAGCTTGTCGAGCAAGGTGTCTATCGCAGCATACATATCGGCATGTTCAGAGTTGGCAAACACTTCGCCACCGCTGACGTGCAATTTGGCTTCCGCTATCTGGTTCAGTTTTTCCACGCTAAGCACCACATGAACATTGTTGATGTGGTCGAAGTGACGCTCGAGTTTGGCAAATTTGTTATTCACATAATCACGCAGAGCTTCGGTGATCTCGACATGGTGTCCGGTCAGGTTAATTTGCATAACATCAT
>NZ_CAWNZT010000415.1:0-6293 GCF_963878965.1 Aeromonas sp. HMWF015
CCCTATCTGGAGGAGAACATCAGTCGCGAGCTGGGTGGCCCGGCCAAGGTGCGGGTCGAAATCCAGGATCACTACATCATCTGGATCCAGCCGCCGCAGGCCAGCAAAATCTGGGTGCGGATCCCGCTGACCGAGATTGAAGATGATGATATCGAACCCCTCATCATCTATCTGAGCGTGCTGCTGGTGATCACTCTGTTTGCGGCCTGGCGCTTTGCCCGGCAGCTGGTGCGCCCGCTCGAGGATCTCGAGGCTGGTGCCGTTGCTGTTGCCAGGGGCCATTTCCCGGAGGCGCTGGGGGAGCTGGGGTCACGGGAAGTAAGGCGACTGACCCGCACCTTCAACCATATGTCGCACTCCATCAAGAGCCTGATCGAAGAGCGTAACCTGATGATGGCAGGGGTTTCCCACGATTTGCGTACTCCGCTGACCCGCATCCGGCTGGCCACCGAGATGATGTCCTCCGGTGACGAATACCTCAAGGAGAGCATCAATGCCGACATCGATGAGTCCAATGCCATCATCGATCAGTTCATCGATTACATCCGTCCGGATGAAGGCCAGGATCTGGAGCCGATCGACCTGACCCAGCTGGTGCACGATACCTTGCTGATCTACTCGGAGCAGGGGCTGGAGGTCGATCTGGCGCTGCCGCAAGAGGCGGTGCGGGTGGCCTGCAATCCAGTCAGTATCCGGCGGGTGTTGAACAACCTCTCAAGCAACTCACAGCGTTATGGGGCGAGCCGCTTGCATGCCGAGTTGAAGGACGATGGGCACTGGGTGCGCCTGCGCCTCTCCGATGATGGCCCCGGCATCCCGGAGCAGGACTACTCCCGGGTGCTCAAGCCGTTTACTCAGGGAAATGTGGCGCGAACCGTTGGCGGCAGTGGCTTGGGGTTGGCCATCGTGGCCAAGATAGTCGCCCAGCACCATGGCACTATCCGGCTGGGAAGCTCGGATCTCGGCGGCTTGCTGGTCGAGATGCGGCTGCCGAAACATCAGCCACAGGAGTGGATGGATTGAGAGAAGGGCGTATCCGTGGGTACGCCCTTCTGCATGGTCAGCTCTTTGTTTCGGCTGATGCACGATAGCGTTTGCCGTATTTGAGCTGTTGGATCAGCAGGGCGGCAACGATGAGCGCTAACCCGATGGGGGTGGCCGGATGGATGGCTTCGCCGATCAACAGGTTGAGCAGCACCAGTGAGGCAAACGGTGAGATGAAGATGAGATTGCTGATGGGGGCAGTGTTGGTGGCATGGCGCAACGCCATCAGCCAGAGCACGAAACCGAAGCCCATTTCGAACAGTCCCACATAGATGGCACCAGCCCATCCCTGCCAGGCGGTCATGGCAAAATCGGAGAGCAGCCAGGTTGCAACGACGATAAAAGGCAGGCTGATCATAAAGCCAAGCAACAGGCTGACGATGGGATCGCCCTGATTGCGGGTGTTGAGGATCCAGTAGCTGGCCCAGATGAGGGTCGAGACCAGCGCCAGCGTCACGCCGAGGGGGCTGTCAAACTGGAGGCCGAATACATCCCCTCTGGTGGCGATCACCAGTGCGCCAAAATACCCCAGCACGATAGCGACGCCATCGCGCCGACGCAGCTTCTGGCCGAGGAAGGGAACTGCTAGCAGACTGAGAGTGATAGCCCAGGTGTAGTTGAGGGTCTGTGCCTGCTGGGCAGGCAACAGGTCATAGGCCTTGAACAGCAACAGATAATAGAGAAAGGGGTTCAGCACACCCAGAGTCAGGTAGTAGAAAGGGCGGGCCTTGATGTAGCTCCCCAGCAGCGGCAGTTTGCCCTGTTTGGCGACGACGGCTGTCAGCGTGAGAGTCGAGGTGAAGGCAGCCACAAGCAACAGTTGCACAGGTTCGAAATAGGCGAGGGAGATCTTGAAGGCTGTGGCGACCGTCGACCAGAGGGCAACGGCGCAAAGGCCATACTGATAGGCTTTCTTTTGATCTTTGAGCATGGGATGTCGTTCCACTGACAGAGGCAAGCGCACAGTCTACCAGTCTGCTTGTAACATTGTCGTTACCTGGGTGTTGGCAGCAGAGTGTGTTGCCGCAGGCCAGATCCATCTGTCACATAAAACTGCGCATAATCTGTTCGCTCTCCCTTGCGCAAATTTGAAAAATCCGTATAATCCCCTCCGCTTACCCATGAGGTAAGCCAGACGATATGTCTGCTGCTGAGTTTCCTGTTTACAGAAGCCAGCCATACAGTCCTCCCGATATGGGGGGAAACGTGAAAAATCACACCTCTGGCGGGAGTAATCTCGGTCGGGCGGTGTTGATTTATGTTCTTTTATCTATTGGAGCTCTGTCAATGCAGAACCAAAGAATCCGTATCCGCCTGAAGGCTTTTGATCATCGCCTGATTGATCAATCCACTGCGGAAATCGTTGAAACTGCTAAGCGCACTGGCGCGCAGGTTCGCGGTCCTATTCCGCTGCCGACTCGCAAAGAGCGCTTCACCGTCCTGATCTCCCCGCACGTCAACAAAGATGCGCGTGATCAGTACGAGATCCGCACTCACAAGCGTCTGGTAGACATCGTTGAGCCGACTGACAAGACCGTAGACGCCCTGATGCGTCTGGATCTGGCAGCTGGTGTAGACGTCCAGATCAGCCTGGGTTAATTACGGAAAGAGGTTGATAACAATGACAATCGGTCTTGTAGGTCGCAAAGTGGGTATGACTCGCATCTTCACTGAAGATGGCGTTTCTATCCCGGTGACTGTTATCGAAGTTGAAGCTAACCGTGTAACTCAGGTCAAATCTGTAGAAACCGACGGCTACAACGCTATTCAGGTTACCACTGGCGCCAAAAAAGCCAGCCGTGTGACCAAGCCGGAAGCTGGCCACTTCGCCAAAGCTGGTGTAGAAGCCGGTCGCGGTCTGTGGGAATTCCGCCTGAACAACGGTGAAACTTTCACTGTTGGTAGCGAGCTGAAAGTAGATCTTCTCGCTGACGTTAAGCTGGTAGACGTTACCGGCACATCCAAAGGTAAGGGCTTTGCTGGTACTGTTAAGCGCCACAACTTCCGCACCCAGGATATGACCCACGGTAACTCCTTGTCTCACCGCGTTCCGGGTTCTATCGGTCAGAACCAGACTCCGGGTCGTGTATTCAAGGGCAAAAAGATGGCTGGTCACATGGGTGCTGAGCGTGTAACGACTCAGAACCTGGAACTGGTTCGTGTTGACGCTGAACGCAACCTGCTGCTCATCAAAGGTGCAGTACCGGGTGCAACCAACGGCAACGTGATCGTCAAACCTGCCGTCAAAGCGTAACGTCTGAGGAGATAGTAATGGAATTGGTAATGAAAGACGCCAAGAGCGCTCTTGAAGTTTCCGAGACTACCTTCGGGCGCGAATTCAACGAAGCTCTGGTTCACCAGGTCGTCGTTGCATATGCCGCTGGTGCCCGTCAGGGTACTCGTGCGCAGCTGACTCGCTCTGAAGTGTCTGGTGGCGGCAAAAAGCCGTGGCGTCAGAAGGGTACTGGTCGTGCCCGTGCTGGCTCCATCCGTTCGCCCATCTGGCGTTCCGGTGGTGTGACTTTTGCTGCTAAGCCGCAAGATCACAGCCAGAAAGTAAACAAGAAGATGTACCGCGGCGCTATCCGTAGCATTCTGTCCGAGCTGGTACGTCAAGAGCGCCTGATCGTTGTTGAGAAGTTCGGCATCGAAGCTCCGAAGACCAAAGAACTGATCGCCAAGCTGAAAGAAATGGAACTGACTGACGTTCTGATCGTGACTGCTGAAGTCGATGAGAACCTGTTCCTGGCTGCTCGCAACCTGTACAAAGTTGACGTGCGTGACGTTGCCGGTATCGACCCGGTCAGCCTGATCGCTTTCGACAAGGTTCTGATGACTGCTGACGCAGTTAAGCAAATCGAGGAGATGCTGGCATGATCCGTGAAGAGCGTCTGCTGAAAGTTCTGAAGGCTCCGCACATCTCTGAAAAGAGCACCATGGTTGCAGAAAAGCAGAACACTATCGTGTTCAAAGTTGCTGTTGATGCTACCAAGGCGGAAGTCAAAGCTGCAGTTGCGAAACTGTTCGAGGTCGAAGTTGAGACCGTCCGTACCCTGAACATGAAGGGTAAGACCAAGCGCGCAGGTGCACGCGTAGGCCGTCGTTCCGATTGGAAAAAGGCTTATGTGACCCTGAAAGCTGGTCAGGACATCGACTTCATGGGCGCAGCCGAGTAAGAGGAGTTCTCAAAAATGGCAATCGTTAAGTGCAAGCCTACTTCTCCGGGCCGCCGCCACGTCGTCAAGATCGTCAATCAAGAGCTGTACAAGGGCAAGCCCTTCGCCGCTCTGCTGGACAGCAAAAGCAAGTCCGGTGGTCGTAACAACAACGGCCGTATCACTACCCGTCATATCGGTGGTGGTCACAAGCAGCACTACCGTATCGTCGACTTCAAGCGCGACAAAGACGGTATCCCGGCTAAAGTAGAGCGCCTGGAATACGATCCGAACCGTACCGCTAACATCGCTCTGGTGTTGTATGCAGACGGTGAGCGTCGTTACATCCTGGCTCCGAAAGGCCTGAAAGCTGGTGACGCGATCGCTTCTGGTGCTGATGCAGCCATCAAGGTAGGTAACGCCCTGCCGATGCGCAACATCCCGGTTGGTTCTACCGTTCACGCTGTAGAGATGAAGCCTGGTAAAGGTGCCCAGCTGGCTCGTTCCGCTGGTACTTTCATCCAGATCCTGGCTCGTGAAGGTAACTATGTAACTCTGCGTCTGCGTTCCGGCGAAGTACGTAAAGTTCTGGCCGAGTGCCGCGCTACCATCGGTGAAGTCGGTAACTCCGAGCACATGTTGCGTCAACTGGGTAAAGCCGGTGCAAACCGCTGGCGTGGTATTCGTCCGACCGTTCGCGGTATGGCGATGAACCCGGTTGACCACCCGCACGGTGGTGGTGAGGGTCGTAACAAGGGCATGCAGCCTGTGTCCCCATGGGGCCAGAAGGCTAAAGGCTTCAAGACCCGTAAGAACAAGCGTACCGACAAGTACATCGTACGTCGTCGTAACAAGTAATTGTTAACATAGAGGAATCACCATGCCACGTTCTCTCAAGAAGGGTCCATTTATTGACCTGCACTTGCTGAAGAAGGTAGAGAAAGCGGTGGAAAGCGGGGATAAAAAGCCGGTTAAAACCTGGTCCCGTCGTTCAATGATCATCCCGAACATGATCGGTTTGACCATCGCTGTCCATAATGGTCGTCAGCACGTTCCGGTTTTCGTTACCGAAGAAATGATCGGTCACAAACTGGGTGAATTCGCACCGACTCGTACTTATCGCGGCCATGCTGCTGATAAGAAGGCTAAGAAGCGCTAAGGGATAAATGATGGAAGCTATCGCTAAACACCGTTATGCCCGTACTTCTGCCCAGAAAGCTCGTCTGGTAGCCGATCAAGTACGTGGTCTGTCCGTAGACAAGGCTCTGAATATCCTGACCTTCAGCCCGAAAAAGGCTGCAGTGCTGGTTAAGAAAGTGCTGGAATCTGCCATTGCAAACGCTGAGCACAACGAAGGCGCCGATATCGACGCGCTGCGTGTTGCTACTATCATGGTCGACGAAGGTCCCTCCATGAAGCGCATCCGTCCGCGTGCCAAAGGTCGTGCGGATCGTATCCTCAAGCGTACCGCTCACATCACTGTAGTGGTATCCGACGCTAAGGCTGGGAGATAAGCAATGGGTCAGAAAGTACATCCTAATGGCATTCGCCTGGGTATTACCAAGCCTTGGAATTCTACCTGGTTCGCGAACACCAAAGACTTCGCTGACAACCTGTACAGCGATTTTCAAGTACGCCAGTTCCTGACCAAGGAACTGAAAAACGCGTCCTTGTCCAAGATCACCATTGAGCGTCCGGCCAAGAGCATCCGTGTGACCATTCACACTGCTCGTCCGGGTGTTGTCATCGGTAAGAAAGGCGAAGACGTTGAGAAGCTGCGCAAAGCTGTAGCCACTATTGCTGGCGTGCCTGCTCAGATCAACATTTCCGAAGTCCGCAAGCCGGAGCTGGATGGCAAACTCGTTGCCGACAGCATCACTTCCCAGCTGGAGCGTCGTGTAATGTTCCGTCGTGCTATGAAGCGCGCCGTACAGAACGCAATGCGCCTGGGTGCCAAGGGCATCAAAGTGGAAGTTTCCGGTCGTCTGGGCGGCGCTGAAATCGCGCGTACCGAATGGTACCGTGAAGGTCGTGTGCCGTTGCACACCCTGCGTGCCGACATCGACTACGCAACTTCTGAAGCCCACACCACTT
>NZ_CAWNZT010000416.1:0-1528 GCF_963878965.1 Aeromonas sp. HMWF015
CATGCAAAATAGACTATTTGAGTCCAAATAATCAGCAGGATTCATTGTAAACGTTTTCCTTTTGCCTTGCCGTCAGGTGAGACTTGGCTCACATTTTTGCCTCCATGACTATGGTTTCCGTAAAAAGTTCCAAGTTTTTTCATTGCGGTTCAAAAAATCCGGTGCTAGTCTCGGCGGCATAGTGATGCAAAGAACATCGCTAACACAGGGAATAACAACAACTTAGTGTTTAATTACAGTAGGCATTGGAAACTATGAAAAAGACAATTCTGGCTATTGCTATCCCGGCTCTGTTTGCGTCCGCCGCTAACGCCGCAGTGATCTATGACAAAGACGGTACCACTTTCGACGTATACGGCCGTGTACAGGCTAACTACTACGGTGAGCACGATGATACCGATGGCGAGCTGATTGGTTCTTCCCGTCTGGGCTGGTCCGGTAAAGTCGCTCTGAACAACACTTGGTCCGGTATTGCCAAAACTGAGTGGCAAGTTGCTGCTGAAAACTCCGACAAGGGAAGCGACGGCAAGTCTAGCAAGTTCGATGCTCGTCATATCTACGCAGGCTTTGATGGTTCCCAGTACGGTAAAATCATCTTCGGTCAGACCGACACCGCTTTCTACGACGTACTCGAGCCGACCGATATCTTTAACGAGTGGGGCGATGCCGGTAACTTCTATGACGGTCGTCAGGAAGGCCAGGTTATCTACTCCAACACCTTCGGCGGTTTCAAAGGTAAGGTTTCTTACCAAACCAACGATGACGTAGCTGTCAAGATTACTGACGTAGGTCAAAAAATTAAAGAAGATGCCTATTTGGGCACTAACGTGAAGCGTGAGAAAGCTTATGCCGTTGCTGGCGGTTACGACTTTGACTTCGGTCTGGGCTTCAACGCTGGTTATGCTTACTCCGACCTGCAAAACAAAGTTAATGGCCAGACTGGTAAGAAAGACGAGTGGGCTGTTGGTGCACACTACGCAATCAATGGTTTCTACTTCGCTGGTGTTTACACTGAAGGTGAAGTGAAGAATAAGAGCAACGGTATCAAAGATGATGGCCGTGGCTATGAGCTGGCAGCATCTTACAACGTAGATGCCTGGACCTTCCTGGCTGGTTACAACTTCAAAGAAGGCAAGGCCAACGCTCAAACTGCCGGTTCTACTTACAAGGATCTGGTTGACGAGACCCTGCTGGGTGTTCAGTACGCTTTCACTCCGAAGCTGAAAGCTTACACCGAATACAAGATCCAGGGTATCGAGAAGCATGACGACGAGTGGACTGTTGCTCTGCAGTACAACTTCTAATAAGTTGCACATGAGTAATATCCTGGCTTGAGTCTTTGACCAAGCTACGAATGGCCGAGATGATATCTCGGCCATTTTCTTTTTTAGCGCCAGCGTATTGGCACCAGGATGAATTGCCGGATTGCTATGTAAGTGATGTTTGGCAAACCATCTGTCTCGGTTAATCTCTCTTGCTTCTTGCTTCTTGCTTCTTGCTTCTTGCTTCTTGCTTCTTGCTTCTTGCT
>NZ_CAWNZT010000417.1:0-10892 GCF_963878965.1 Aeromonas sp. HMWF015
TTGCCTTCCAGCGCGATGTTGACCACCCCGGAGCGCTCGCAAAACATGCCCGCCATGGCGGCGAGAATGAGCGGCGGCGCGGTACGAATGGTGGCATCCAGCATCAGGATCAGAATTTCAAACATGATCAGACTCCCTTGGCTTGCGCAGCTGAACGGTTGGCAAACGCCAGATAGAGCTGCTCGATGCGCGGACGCATCATGTGCTCAAGGGCGCCACAGAACAGGATCACCAGACCCTGCAATACCACCACTATGTTGCGGTCCACCCCGAACTCGAAGCTGAGCTCGGCGCCCCCCTGATAGAGGAAACCGAACAGCAGGCTGGCGATGATGACGCCGACCGGATGGTTGCGCCCCATCAGCGCCACCGCGATACCGGTGAAGCCGAACCCTTCCACGAAGTTGAGTTTGATCTGGTGCAGCTCACCCTGCAGCACGTTGAGGGCAAAGAAGCCCGACAACATGCCGGAGATCACCATCGCCAGGATCACCACCTTGGGATAGGAGATACCGGCATAGGCGGAGGCACTTTGGCTGGCCCCGACCGAGCGGATCTCGTAACCCCAGCGGGTGTGCCAGATAAAGACCCACACCAGTGCCGCGCAAATCAGCGCCCAGATAAAGCTGATGTTGAGCGGGCTATTGGGCATCTCCATGCCGAAGCTGCTCGCCAGCGCGCTCATCTTGGGCAGCCAGCTAGCTTCGGCAAACACCTTGCTCTCGGTCGCCATCGAGCCGGGCGGCTTGAACACCTCCACCAGCAGATAGGCCATCAGCGAGGCGGCGATGAAGTTGAACATGATGGTGGTGATCACGATGTGGCTACCGCGTTTGGCTTGCAGCCAGGCCGGAATAAAGGCCCAGGCAGCACCGAACAGACCACCGGCAATGATGGAGAGCGGCAACAACAAGGCAAACGGCAGCACATCGCCGAGGGTCAGACAGACCAGACCGACCCCGAGGCCGCCGATATAGGCCTGACCTTCACCACCGATGTTGAACAGACCGGCGTGGAAGGCGACCGCCACCGACAGACCGGTAAAGATAAAGCCGGTTGCGTAGTAGAGGGTGAAGCCGACCCCTTCACCGGTACCAAACGCGCCGTACCACATGATCTTGGCGGCATCGACCGGGTTGATGTCGAGGTAGTAGAACAGAATGGCCGACACCAGGAAGGCCAGCAGGATGTTGACCGCAGACAAGACGCCTACGGAGACCCAGGCAGGAATACGTACTTGGCTCATCAGTGGGCCTCCTTGGCAACGTCATCGGGAACGATATTCGCCATCATCAGACCAATGGTGCGCTCATCCGCCTTGGCACCATCCAGCTGGCCGACGATGCGACCATCGGCAATGACCAGAATCCGGTCAGCGAGGCTCATGATCTCGTCCAGCTCCACCGAGACCAGCAAGACGGCCTTGCCCTTGTCGCGCATGGCGATGATCTGCTGGTGGATATACTCGATGGCGCCGATGTCGACCCCGCGAGTCGGCTGGCCGATCAACAGCACATCCGGGTCCTGCTCCACTTCACGGGCGATCACCAGCTTCTGCTGGTTGCCACCGGAGAAGTTCGCGGTCTTGTGATCGGGATGGGGCGGGCGCACGTCCCACTTCTCCATCTTGGCCTGACAATCCTGCTGGATCGCCTCCTTGTTCTGCAGCCACCCCTTGTTGTATTGCGGACGGCGGTGATAACCGAGGATAAAGGCCTCTTTCGCCTCGAAGCGGTTGATCAGCCCCATCTTGTGGCGATCTTCCGGCACATGACCGAGGCCGTAGTTGCGCACCAGCTCCGGATCGGCCGGGTGCTCTGCGCTCACCTTGTGCACGCCGCTGCGGCTGCTGATGGTGAAGCCGCCCTTGCTCGGCTTGAGAATGCCGCCAAGCAGGCTGAGCAGTTCGGACTGACCGTTGCCGGAGACCCCTGCGATGCCGACCACTTCACCGGCTCGCACCTCGAAGCTGACCGATTTGACCCGCTCCACCTTGCTGGCATCGAAGTAGCTGAGCCCTTCGATCTTCAGCTTGGCTTCACCGGGCTGGGTTGGCCCCTTGTCGACCTTGAGGCGCACCTTGCGGCCCACCATCAGCTCGGCCAGCTGCTCCTTGTCGGTATCCTTGGTGGCGACGTGTGCCACCATCTCGCCACGGCGCATGATGGAGACCTGATCGGTAATGGCCAGGATCTCCCGCAGCTTGTGGGTGATAAGGATGATGGTCGCCCCCTGATCCCGCAGCTTTTTCAGTACCTCGAACAGGTGATCCGCCTCTTGCGGGGTCAGTACCCCGGTCGGCTCGTCGAGGATCAGGATGCGGGCGCCGCGATAGAGCGCCTTGAGAATTTCGACCCGCTGTTGCAAGCCAACCGGCAGATCTTCGACCTTCTCGTGCAACGGCACGTCGAGGCCATAATCCCGCGCCAGTTCGCCCAGCAGCTTTTCGGCTGACGCCACGCTCTGCTGAAGGTGCCAGCCGTTCTCAGCGCCGAGGATGACGTTTTCCAATACGGTGAAGTTGTTGACCAGCATGAAGTGCTGGTGAACCATGCCCACCCCTGCGGCAATCGCATCTTGTGAGCCATGGGGTTTGAAAGGATTCCCGTCGATCAGCATCTCGCCTTTGTCGGCATGGTAGAAACCATAAATGATGCTCATCAGGGTGGACTTACCGGCGCCATTTTCGCCGACAATGCCGTGGATACTGCCTTTGCGAACCTTAAGGTCGATCAGCTTGTTGGCGTACACTTCGCCGAACCGCTTATCGATACCTCTTAATTCGATGGCATAGCGATCTGTCTGGTCCATGATGCAGCCCTGCGTTTCATGAAATAAGACTAAAAACCGGCCCGTGCGGGCCGGTGGTGCGTTGAGAGTCGTAGCAGCAACTATCTAATTAGTATTTGCAGGTGTTATCGCTCATGTAGTCATGAACCTTGACCTTGCCAGCGATGATTTCAGCCTTGATGGCATCTACCTTGGCTTTCATTTCCGGGGTGATCAGCTTCTCGTTGTCCTTGTCGAGTGCCCAATCCACACCGCCTTCGGCCAGACCCAGGTTCTTGATACCCGGCTTCCACTCGCCTTTGGCAGCGTCATCCCAGGTCTGGTAAGCGGCCAGACCCACAGACTTGACCATGGAGGTCAGCATAGTGCCCGGTTGCAGGTGGTTCTGGTTGGAGTCCACACCGATGGCGAACTTGCCGCTGTCCTTGGCTGCCTGATAGACACCGATACCGGTACCGCCAGCTGCGGCGTAAACCACGTCAGCGCCTTTGGCGAACTGGGACTTGGCCAGCTCGGCACCTTTGGCCGGGTCAGCAAACGCGGCCGGGGTAGAGCCCGCCATGTTCTGGAACACTTCGATCTTCGGATTGACGAACTTGGCACCCTGCTCGTAACCGCACTGGAATTTGCGGATCAGCGGGATATCCATGCCGCCCACGAAGCCGACCTTGCCGCTCTTGGAAGCGATGGCAGCCAGTGCGCCCACCAAGAAGGAACCTTCATGCTCCTTGAAGATGACGGACTGAACGTTCGGCTTGTCGACCACCATATCGATGATGGTGAACTGGGTTTTCGGGAATTCGGTCGCAACCTTCTCTACCGCAGAACCCATATTGAAACCGACCGCCACGATCGGGCCGTTGCCACGGCTGGCCAGACGACGCAGACCCTGCTCGCGCTGGGCTTCGTTCTGGGGTTCAAACTCTTTGACCTTGACGCCCTTGTCCTTGTTGTAGAGCTCAACGCCATTACGGAACACGGCTTCGTTGAATGATTTGTCATACTTGCCCGCGGTGTCATAAATGACGGCTGGCTCGGAAGCAGCCTGAGCGGAGAGAGCAGCGAGAGTGAGGGAGGCCACGGTGGCCAGCTTGAGCACTTTAGTCACGATCGTATCCTTGATTGTTATTAAGTGAGGGAACTTGCTTGCCCGCCGAAGCGGGTCATCTAGCACGCAGGGTTACTCTAAGTCAGCCCCGGTGCGGGTCAAGCAAATGATAAGGGAAAAACGTTTGCGTTAACGGTTTGAATTATAAGCAAATAACCTTACAAGCAGTTGTTTTTTAGCTACTTTTCAGTTGTTTATGCTGACAATTCAGAGACCCAAACGACATTTCTCTTATTGTTCAATTGGTTACTCTAAACCGTTTTCCTCGGTTGGGCATCCGCCCCACCCATCGCCCCGTGATCCGGCTCGCAAAATAACCGCGCGGCGCACCATCCGGCCGCTGGCTACAGCTGGAAACCATCCCCCGTCCGCCGTCATTTTGCCGACCAGAAACCGGCGCAGCCGCCCTGCCCGACTCCCCTCGCCAGCCCGCCGTGCGGAGTTTGCAGTTGGTCTGACGGGGGGATGGCCGTATAATCGCCGCCTGTATAAATAAACAGGAGTGGTGATGGACGTTTCAACCCTGCTCGACGGGCTCAACGACAAGCAAAGAGATGCCGTTGCGGCGCCCCGCAGCAACCTGCTGGTGCTGGCCGGTGCCGGTTCGGGCAAGACCCGGGTACTGGTGCACCGTATCGCCTGGCTGATGCAGGTGGAACGCTGTTCACCCTTCTCCATCATCGCGGTCACCTTTACCAACAAGGCGGCGGCCGAGATGCGTGGCCGGGTCGAGAAGGTGATCGGCGACGGCGTACGCGGCATGTGGATCGGCACCTTCCACGGCATCGCCCACCGCCTGCTGCGGGCCCACCATCTGGATGCGGGCTTACCGCAGGATTTCCAGATCCTCGACTCCGACGACCAGTACCGCCTCATTCGCCGGGTGCTCAAGGCGCTCAACCTCGACGAGAAGCACTGGGCCCCGCGCGCCGTGATGGGCTACATCAACGGCAAGAAAGATGAAGGGCTGCGCCCCGGCGACATCGACCTCTACGGCGACCCCGTCACCCGCACCTATCAGCAGATCTACAAGACCTATCAGGAGACCTGCGATCGCTCCGGGCTGGTGGACTTTGCCGAGCTGTTGCTGCGCGCCCACGAGCTGTGGCTCAACAAACCGCACATCCTCGAGCACTACCGCGACCGCTTCCAGAACATCCTGGTGGACGAGTTTCAGGATACCAACGGCATCCAGTACGCCTGGCTGCGGATGCTGGCGGGCAACAGCGGCAAGGTGATGATCGTCGGTGACGATGACCAGTCCATCTACGGCTGGCGCGGCGCCAAGATCGAGAACATCCAGCGCTTCCTGACCGACTATCAGGGGGCCGAGACCATCCGCCTCGAGCAGAACTACCGCTCCACCGCCAATATCCTCAAAGCCGCCAACAGCGTCATTGCCAACAACGCCGAGCGCCTTGGCAAGGAGCTGTGGACCGAAGGGGCCGAGGGCGAGCCGATCTCCCTCTACGCCGCCTTCAACGAGGTGGACGAAGCGCGCTTCGTGGTCGGCCGTCTCAAGGATTGGAAGGAAAAGGGCGGCCTCTTGGCCGACTGCGCCATCCTCTATCGCTCCAACGCCCAGTCACGGGTGCTGGAAGAGGCGCTGATGCAGGACGCCATGCCCTATCGCATCTACGGCGGCCTGCGCTTCTTCGAGCGGCAGGAAATTAAAGACGCCATGGCCTACCTGCGGCTTATCAACAACCGTGGCGACGACGCCAGCTTCGAGCGGGTGGTCAACACCCCGACCCGCGGCATCGGCGATCGCACCCTCGAGATCCTGCGCGGCAACGCCCGCGATCAGGGGCTCAACCTCTGGCAATCGGCCAAGGGACTGCTCAATGACAAGGTGCTGACCGGTCGCGCCGGCAACGCGGTGCGCGGCTTTGTCGAGCTGATCGACGCGCTGGAGGAGCAGGTCTCCATGCTACCGCTGCACCAGCAGGCGGATATCGCCATCCAGAACTCCGGCCTCAAGGCCATGTATCTGGCGGAAAAAGGCGAGAAATCCCAGGCGCGGGTAGAAAACCTGGACGAACTGGTCACTGCCTGCCGCCAGTACCAGCGCCCGGACGAGCTGGAAGACATGAGCGATCTCTCCGCCTTCCTCGCCCACGCGGCGCTGGAGTCCGGCGAAAATCAGGCGGACGAATATGCCGATGCGGTGCAGCTGATGACCCTGCACAGCGCCAAGGGCTTGGAGTTCCCGCTAGTGTTGCTGGTCGGCGTGGAAGAAGGAATGTTCCCCAGCCCGCAATCCACCGAGGAGTCGGGCCGCTTGGAAGAGGAAAGGCGCCTGTGTTACGTCGGTATGACCCGCGCCATGGAGAAGCTCTACATCTGTTATGCCGAGAGCCGCCGCATCTATGGTCGCGAAATGCAGCACAGCGTGAGCCGCTTTATCCGCGAAATCCCCGCCGAGTGTCTGGAAGAGATCCGGCTGCGCACTCAGGTGAGCAGACCCACCCAGTACGGCCGCTTTAGCCAGAACGAGGTGCAGCAGAGCTTTGACGCCAGCGGCATCAAACTCGGCCAGCGGGTGCTCCATCCGAAATTCGGCGAAGGGGTGGTACTCAACTTCGAAGGAGTCGGCCAGCAGAGTCGGGTGCAGATCCAGTTCGACGACGTCGGCGCCAAGTGGCTGGTGACGGCGTATGCCAGATTGGAAGCGCTCTGATTTCTTCCGCTTTTTGATAAAACCAACCCGGCTTAGGCCGGGTTGTTTTTATCTAACGTTCATAGCGACAGTTTTAATTACGCGATCGTCCGAATACGCTTCGCTATTCGAACCTACTGCTGTGTTTTAGCTGTGGAAGAACAATATTTGCCCCATATTGGACAAGGTATATTCAACTTAAATTTGCTATTAAAAAAGAACCCTTTTCGCAAGCAAAAAAAGTTTTTTAAATTTTCCATCTTCGATCGGGAGACTTGTATTTAGCGGAGCGGACGAATGAAAACCCGCTCAGTGTGAGTGGATACTAACAGACAGGGTGGGACTCACAATTTATCCACAGCACGTCTGTTATCCACACATTGCAACTATTTCTCTGCACCATTATCTTGTGTTACGAAGCTACAGGAGCACCACATATAGTGGTTTTACATCAACTGAGGAGCAACTCATGGTGATAAACGAAGTATCAAAACCCATCCCGGGCAAAACTGTGCCCATTCCATGGCAAATGATGGAGGTTATCCATGCCAAAAAGACCACGACGTTCACGTCGTTCAACACTAAAGGCTACAAATGATAAAGCCACCCTTCCAAAGTGGATCAGGTGGCTCATATCAGGGGTCCTAGACGCTTTAAGACAAAAGCTTGTAGGATTTGTGTTTTTACTTCTGCTTAGTGTAGTCCCGCACGAGTACAACGATTACTCTTGGAGTACCAGTCCAGAAGCAATCAAAGTGCAGTACTACCAGATTTAACCAAGGGCCTTCGGGCCCTTTTTTACACCCTTAACTTACAATTCGTGAGTCAAATGTGTAACCGGAATCATGGACAATCATGGCCTAGCCGTCAATAAAAATATATCACTATTTGTGATATATTAACGAACAAAAAATCACAAATTTCCAATATATTCAAATAGTTAAATCACATAGCCTTGATCTTGAGTTCTGCGTTTATCAAGGGACCGTAGGTTCGATTAGCGAAGCATAATCGGACGATCGCGTATTGGGGAATACGCGTGCATTCAAATATTCACAAAGGCAAAAACCTCGAGCGGTTTACTCCAATCCCCCCAACGCCCCATCCATCGACCCGCACCAATCCTGCGAATAGATGCCACTCGCCACATAACGATGGAAGGTGGAATACGGCCAATCGGCCACCCGCGTGACATGACCATGTTTGAGCGGGTTGATATGGACGTAATCCATATGGCGGCGGTAATCCTGCTCATCCCGGATCAGGTGTTCCCAATAATGGCGCTGCCAGATACCCCGAACCCCATGACGTAGCCGATCTGGCTACGCCATTCTTTTAATAAAAAATAGGGAACACCTCATTTAGGCGAACTCGATTTTTATCTGCAGCTCTCTTGAGTAACCAGATGAGAATGCACCTTGGAAGATGGTTATTAAATTCAAGTCAGCCCCAAAAGAAACATCTAAAAATGCAACGCCTTCATAGCTTTGTCCTGAATTATTGTTCGCAATGATGTGTTCAGCCAATGTTTTAAGCTCAGGGAATGCAGTGATCTTATATAATGACTCTGATGCTTTCTCTACATCAAATACCCCACGTAACTTCATATCAAAGCTAAAGACATCTCTTCTTCTTAAGTTTAAACCTAATTTAGGTGCTAAAGAAATCACTTCTTTGCTAATTGAAAGAATAGTATCCGCAGAGACTTCCGTCTTATCTGATATATATATTCTATTTGCATTGAGATTGAGAAACGTCTTTATTATTCCATCTTTTACATTTTCCCACATGCATTGAGAGTAATTAGAGAGCTTGATCAGACGATTTGTATTGTCAATGGTGTATATACCTACATCAATACTATCCAAACCTAAAGAGGTTGCAACAGACTCAGCGTCACAAACGATTATCTCTGAATCATCAGAGTCCATATTTTTTATTATTTGTTCAAACTGCTCCTTCAATTTGAACATTCCTTTGAAAATCTCGTTATTATATTCTACCTCTCCGTCTACAATAGTTTTTTTGGGTACGATAACTGACTGAGAAAGCAAATCAACTCTTTGATGTTTTTTCCCAGAGCTGATTTTTGGCACTTTCTTTATTTGTAAGTTTTTTTTGCTGGTGGCAGCTTGGTATAAAACATTTGCCGCGTAAACTATATTAGCCTTGGATGCGAAATTCTTTATATTCCAGAGGACAGTGTTATCAGTATCCTCTGGCGGGGTAAACTCTTTATTTATGAAGTTAATGAAGTCAGTATTCTCACCATCAACTGTCACATAACCATTGCTCGAGTTTGGTGCATTGGAAACTAATAATATATCCATGGCTATCCCTAAATTAATTCGGTTAAAGATGAGAGTGAAGAGTTTTTATCCATAAAAACTTACATCACTCAACACATATGTTTCATAAAGCTACTTAACCAGCTTGCTCTCCATCACCCCTTGCTTACCTTCCTCTTCACTGACCTGACTCAGCTTGGAGCGGGCCATCAGCAGGCCCATCTTGACCTCCTGCCAGACGTAGTAGTTTTTACCCGCCTCGGTGCTGAGGGTCAGGGTGGCATCGTTCTCCGACTTGGAGGTGATGGTGTGACTGCCCGGCGTCACCTGCTTGAGGATATAGCTGTGGGCCACGGTATCGCCTACGGTAGAGCCATCCACCAGCAGCGGCATTTTGATCGCCGCACCGAAGGTCTCATTGCGATAGATATAGAGGTTGGCCGCATCCTTGGGCGCCACAAACTGCTTGGCCTGCGCGTCTACGGTGGCATCGGCCATGGGTACGGAAGCACAACCGGAAAGCAGCGCCGCCGACAGCAGGGCGGCACTCATCATTATTTGCCTGAACATGGTTTTTGTTTTTAGTGAGTTAACGGAAAATAAAGGTTCGCATGGGGCTGTGCTGGCTGACAATCGCTCAAATCGATCAGGGTGTGACTCGGCTCAATTTTTCAGCATTTAGCGCTATTTGGCAGGGTGAGGGGGAGATCAGAAACCCGGCCGCCAGATGGGGCGCGGTGGCCGGGTGAATTGTAAAGAGTAGGGTGACAGGGAAAAGGATCAGCCTAGTCTAATCAACTCGATGGGCGCATAGCGCTCTTGAGTGTTTGCCAGCAGCACGCACTTCTCATGCTCCGCCTGATAGGGGGTCATATTGTCGGTGTAGGCCTCTTTCAGAAAATCGACTGCGCCAGTGGCGGCAATCATCACGCGCTGACCCAGGTTCAGCGCATTGCGGTTACGGTCATAGATCTTCATGTCATTCTCCTTTGCTGGTGTCCTGACGGATACGCAGACGAGTGTCCAGGACAACGACATTCAGCCTACGCCCCTGAAAAAAGGTGATTTATGTCACAGATCAAAAAAGGGGCAATGAGGGACTCGTAGGTTCAAAAAGCGAGCGCTCACGCGGCCAGCCCCCGGTTAGCCCGGTTGGGTATCGCCATCGCTGATTCCGTCTGCCGCTCTGTCATGCCAAGCTGGAGGGGAACAAAGCATAACGGCGTCGCCGGAGGGGATGATGTCACTGCTGCAACTGCTCGATGATCTGGTCGACCTTATCGAATTCATTACCGATTTTCCGCGGTTCTGGCGCATCTATGTGGGGATTTTCTGCACCTTTGCTGCCTGCGTACTGGTTGCCAAGACACAGGATTCCCCTGATGGACTGGCGTTCGTTTTCGGTGTGATCCTGGTGATTGGCATTGGCCTGACACTGCTCTGGCAGCGCGCCGCTCGCTGATCGCCACAGTCTGTCGTGTGGCGCACACCTCCCCTGCCCTTTTTGCCACCACGGGCTCGAACCTGACAGGGGATGGAGTATATTGGTGGCCGATTAGCCAGTCTCATTCACTGCGGCCACGCAAGCAGGCCGCTGTTTCAACAAGATGGAGAGTGCTCATGAATCGCGACATTACCGCCCAGTTTATCAAGATGCTGACCAACCTCGACCACTGTCTGGCCAAGGCCGAAGCCCACGCTGCGGCGAAGCAGTTCAACGTGGAGAACTTCTTCGGCGAGCGGCTGATCGTCGATATGCTGCCGCTGGCCAAGCAGGTGCTGATCTGCTGCGATTCGGCCCGCTCCGTGGTCGCCACCGCCAGCCACAGCGAGCCGCCGGTGCTGGGGGATGACCCCAAGACCATGGCGGATCTGCGCGCCCATATCGGCAAGACCGTTGCCTATCTGCAAAGCAAGCTGGAGGCGGACTACAGCCAGTATGCCAGCGCCCGCTACGTGCCCCACTGGGCGGGTGGCAAGGGAATGGATGGCCATACCTGCGCCCATGAGTACGGCATTCCCAACTTCTACTTCCACCTCACCATGA
>NZ_CAWNZT010000417.1:10905-13861 GCF_963878965.1 Aeromonas sp. HMWF015
TGCAGGGCTGGTGCGCAGAAGGCCTGCGCTCTAGAAGGGGCCGTTGTTCTCGCGCAGCTGGTCGGGCAGACCGTCGTGATCCCCCAGCTCGCGCTCGGGGACGTCATCCCAGTGCAGCTTGCCGAGGGTGATATTGCGCTCGGGGTGCACGGCATAGTGGATGCGGTTGTCCTCCCGATCGGTATCGCCAATGCAGAGCAGCCGCACCGGCTCGTTGGTGTTGTTGATAAAGGCGTGGGACAGCCCGTCACCGGCTTTGAAGCCCACCGAGTCGCCCGGTTGCAGCCGATAGAGCACGCCATCGAGCCAGACATCCGGCGTCCCTTCCAGTACGTGAACAAACTCGTCCTCGGTCTTTTCGGCGTGGGGCCAACTGGTGCGGTGGCCGGGCTCGACGATCTCGTGGTGAATGCCGATCCGGCTAAAGCCGAAGTGCTTGCCGAGGGCGCAGCCACGGGAAAGGGGCTCCTGACTGCCGGAGTAGTAGCGCGGCGTCTGCTCTTGCAGCTCGCTCCAGTGTTTGATGCAGGGGTGACGGGTCATAGTGGTTCCTTATGCTATGAGAATGCGGTCACGGAAGGGTCATCCTAACTGCCAGAATACGGGGGAGAAAAGCAGAAATCGGCAGCCGGTTTCACCGCTGACGGCGAAACGGCGGACTCGGCTACGGGCCGATCCCCCATCCGGCAAGGGCTGCGCGGCCATGCCAGCGGCAGCGGCGCGGACAAAAAATGCAGACAAAAAAGAGGGCGCCGCTGGCTCCCCCTCTCGATCTGTCTGCACCCGTTTTCGGATGCTTATTTGCCGCTCTTATGTTCCGCGGTTATTTACCAATATTGTCCGCCAACTGTTTGGCGCGGTTAGCAGCCCACTGATCGATCATCTTCTCCATCTCCTCGGCGGTGATGGGCGAATCCTTGTGGGTGGTGTCTGGGCTTTCGCGGGCATCCATCACCCGCACCAGCAGCTTGCCGCTCTGGGAGTCGAGCAGTTGGGCCATACTGCCCACCTTGAGCAGGTAGGGCTCCTTGCCGATCACTTCGCGGGTGACGTTGATGGCGATCTTGGCTGGCATCAGGTCACGCAGTTTGGGGTCGGGGCGGGTCAGGTCGAAGTTGGTGACGGCCGCCTGGATCCGCATCACTCCGGGCCCAGGGGCGGTGGCGATCTTGACGCCGTGGCGGATCAGCTCGCTCTGGAACTTGTCGTGGTAGTAGCGGCCAATCTGGTTCTGTTCGTTGGCGGTCAGCAGATACCACTGGCCGTTCTCCTGCCGGATAAACTGCAGCGGATCGAGCAGCACCTCATTGTATTGGCGCAGGTCAACGCCCGGCTCCTTGTAGACACGCTGGTTGGGGTTGCTCTCGCTCGGCTGGAAGGCGCTGAGGGGGACAGCCTGCAGCGACTGCAAGCTGTAGGAGACCTGATTTTTTACAGCGCAGCCACCCAGAAGGGCCGCAGCCACGGCAACCATCACGACCTTTTTCATATTTGCTCCTGCATTTTACTGTTTGTTTTTGCTGTGGATTTCGCACCACATGGCTGAAGAACCCGTGCTGGATGCCGCCAATACCACAGAGAAATAACCGATTCACTACCTTCCCACAAGGGACAGATCAAGATTGTTCAGCTCACATCCAAGTTGTCACAATTGCGGCACTTTTGTACAGGGGGCGACCCGAGTGTGAGCAGTGATCTGGCGGGGTGCGGTTGTTTAATCCGGCTACATGGGGCTGCGGTGGGCGTTCTGTTTTTTCAAACGATGCGGGCCAGCAGGCGGCGTGTGTTTAACAGGAAAATGAGTTAGAAAGCGCGATGACCGATCATCAGCCATCCTGCGCAAACGGGCCTGCCGCCGGACAAGCGACAGGCCCACTCATCAGTTATCCAGATCCCAGGGGCACTGCTTGACCAGCCCCTCTTTGCCGCTGGCGACGATAGCCTGCTGCACCATCCGTTTGTAGCGATTCTTGATATGGGCGGGCAGCGCGGGCACCAGCAGCCGCTCGTCAAACTCCGGCAGCGGGCGATCCGGCAGCACCGCCTGCTCTTGCGGGCTTAGAGGCGGCCGGGAGGCAATATTGCTGGCCGAGATGGTGGGCGTGCCCACCAGCATCTGGCGCTGCAGCGGGGCGCTCAGCAGAAAATCCACCAGCAGGTAGGCGGCCTTGAGCCGTGCGGGATCATCGCCAACATGGCGGGCGATGGAGAGCGCATCAAGGGCATAGATGGCCCCCTCCTGCACCATGGCGATCCGCCACTGCTGGTCGTTCTGCTTGTTGCACGCCACCAGCTCCAGCCCCCAGGTGGTGGCAAACTTCTGCTGACTCAGATCCTCGCAGCGATTGGCCTGATTGAACCAGAAGCCGCGACTGGCTTGCAGCCGCTTCGACAGCTGCAGCTCCACCTCCTGCTGCAACTTCTTGTCGGCCAGCATCTCGCCACTGGCAAACAGGGCAGGCGACTTGCCAAGGGAGAGCAGCACCGAGAACAGCAGCGGCTCGAACTGGTCGCAGAACTCGGCAAACTGGCCCGGCGGCGCGCTGTTGGCGAGCACCTGCCAACTGGTGGGCGCTTGCGCCACCTGCTTGCTGTCATAGGCGAGGCTGAACATGGCGTAGGAGAAGGGCACCGAGTAGTTACGCTCCCCCTGCTTGTCATACTCGGTGTTCTTGAGGGCGGGCTTCACCTCGGCGTAATGCTGCAGGCGGCTGAAATCGATGGGGAGCAGCAGCTTGAACAGCGGCTGGTGATGGGCCTTGTAGAAGTAGCTGGTCGGCAGCACCACATCGGCGCTGCGGGTGCGCAGGGCGCGGTAGACGCTGTCAAAATCGGTCAGCAGCGGCTCGACCCGGCTGACCGTTGCCGCCACCCCATGGGCCTTGGCGTAGTCGGCAAACTGCTGTTCGTAGCCTGCGGGCAGATAGCCCCATTCAAGCAATTTGAGCTGAACCGG
>NZ_CAWNZT010000417.1:13871-25213 GCF_963878965.1 Aeromonas sp. HMWF015
GGTCATCCCCAGCAACCAGCAAAGAGGCAGTAGACGCATGGCCGGGCACTCCTGACAGGTAAACCTTGTTGGAGTATAGGCCCATGCGCCGACTCGTCAGGCCACCAGCTCGGCCCCCATGCTCACCAGAATGGAGAGGCTGACCAGCGCAAACAGCACGCCGGTCACCAGATTGAGCGGCCGCTGCACCCGCAGCAGCAGGCGCTGGGCGCGATCGGTGGAGAGGCTCCACGCCAGCAGTCCGAACCAGCAGAGGGAGATGATGAAGAGCTCGCCCACCAGCAGGCTGCGGGTCACTCCATCCACCTCTGGCGTCACCATGGCGGCCAGCAGACCGATAAAGAACACCAGCGCCTTGGGATTGAGCAGATTGGTGGCGAGGCCAGTGCGCACGCCCTTACCCCAGCCGTGCAGCTCGTTGGCAGCGCTGGCCATCACTGTGCTGCTCTGCTGGCGAGCCGCCATCAAGGCACCCCACCCCAACCAGCCCAGATAGAGGGCACCGCAGCACTTGATCACCATAAACAGCAGCGGGTGGCTGGCGATCAGCATGCTGATCCCGGTCAGGCTCAGGGTGGCGTGCACCATGATCGCCAGCGAGATGCCCAGCGCCGCGCCAAGAGCGGTCGGCCGGTGCAGGCTGGTGCGCAGGATCAGGGCAAAATCGGGGCCTGGGCTGGCCAGTGCAATCAGGTGCATCAGGCCAAGGGTAACGAACAGACTGGTCAGCATAACAACTCTCGCTTTAACGACGGAGAACCAGCATGGCGGATTAGCGGGGGGCGCGGCTTGTAAAAGATTGCATCTGGGCACGAAATTCGGCGGGCGTCAGACCGAATGCCTGGCGAAAGCCGTGGTGGAAGTGACTCTGATCGAAGAAGCCGACCGCCAGCGCCACCTCGCTCACCGCCATGCCGCTCGCCAGCAGCCGCTTGCCCTGCTCCAGCCGCAGCCGTTTCAGCCAGGCGTAGGGGGTCATGCCGCTGCGTTTCTTGAACTGGCGCAAGAAGGCGAAACGGTCGAGCCCGAGCAGCCCCGCCAGCTCCTCCAGCGAGTGGGGTTCGTCGAGAGCGGCCATCAGGTAGTCGCGCAGGAATCGCAACTGGGGATCCGCCAGCTGGTGCACCTCGGGGGCCAGATGCAGCAGCTCCCCCAGCAGGGCCAGCAGCTGGCTCTCGATCAACAGGCCATCAGCCTTGGGGTTGTCAAGATAGCCGTGCAGTTGGGCAAAACCCTGATAAAGGTCGGGGCGGCTCTGCAATCCCTTGTCGAAGAAGGGTTCCGGCTGCTCCGGCAGCCAGAGTGCCAACTGCTGCGGATCGATGGCAAAGACCCGCACCTCATACCCTTCCGGCAGCAGGCTGAGGCCGTCGTGCACCTCATCCGGGTTGACGGTAGAGAGCACCCCGCGCACCAGATGGTGACTGTTCCCCTTGTGGATAAACTTCTGGCCACCCCGCTGCACCAGCCCGATATGGTAGTCGAGATGGACATGGCGGCCGTAGCTGAACGCCCTGTGGTGGGAGTGCGACAGCTCGACCCCCGGCAGGTGCGGGGATTGCCAGTAGCGGATGAGGGAATCGGTGGTATTCATGGGTTATAGATACACCAGCAGCGGGCCTTGGGCTTGTAGATTATTGCACACAGCACCCTTTCAACGCCCCCACAGCCGCGGGGTCGACTCCACCAGTGAGGCGAGCGGCACCCGCTCCACCACCTGACGCATGCGCTGCGCCAGCTCGGGGTTGGCATCCCCCAGCGACTTGGTCAACACGATATGCACCTGCAGCGGGGTGACCGGCAGGTAGATCAGGCGAGTTGCCGCAGGGAGCTTGGCGCGAAAATGGTTGGCAGAAATATCGTTGGAGAAGAGCGCAGCATCAATCCGCCCGCGTAGCAACTTCTGCATGTTGCCATGCTCCCAGCTGAGCTGGGACAGGGTGTCGATATGGATCTGCGGATGCTGCAATAGCGGCGGCACGATCGCCTGACTCGACCAGCCGATGGTGGTGCCGTAGAGATCTTCCTGCCGCTCGACCGAGTGAAGTCGCGATGGCCCCAGTACAACCAGCACCGGCCGCAGCAGCAACAGGTGGGGGTCGATATAGCGAAAGTGACGAGCCCGCTCCGGACTGTAACTCAGCAGCGGAGTCAGATCGCACTCGCCGCTCTCGAGGTTGCTGAGCAGCCGCGCCACATTGAGCCCCTGCCACTCGATGGTGCGACCGATCACGGGTTCGATGTGGCGGCGAAAGTAGTCGAGCACCGGCCCGGAGACCTTGCCCTGCTGATCGATGGTGACCAGCGGCGCCAGCTGGAAGACGCATCCCCGCAGTGGCGCATTGACCGCCACGGCTTGGCTGATAGTCATAAAAGGAAGTAGAAGTGCCGATAGCAGTAATAACAAACCCATACCCGAACGAGAGATGCCCATAAGTGCCGACCCGATGCCCCGATAGCCATCAGCATGGCACAAGGCAAAGGGGCGGGCTATCCCCTCCCACCGTTCAGCAGCCCCTTGTGGCCCCTATTTCCATTACCATCAACCACCCGTTTTATTGCGCTGAAAATCAATAAAGCCGCTGCTTTGATGAATTTTAGGGTCTTGAGATATAGTGTTGCCCCCTTCATCAAACCGACGAGTGATCGCCCCGCCGGACAGGTAGATTCATGAGACTGTTTTTGCTGTTGTTGTCGTTGTTCGCTACGACCGTAAGTTCTGATGAAAAGCCCCGCCAGCCCTATTTCGACTGGGGACGCTGCCCGTTTGAAGGTTGTACCTATCAGGCGTGGACCACCAAGCAAGAGGTGATCGTCAGAGCCGAGCCGTCTTCTACTGCCAGGGAGCTGTTCCGGCTGCCCCGTGGCCAACAGGTAGAGGGGGTGACCGGGGTCGTCATTACCGAAAAAGCGGGGATCGTCGAGATTCTCAGACCAGTCAAACTGGGCTACAGCAAGGAGGGAAAAGGGCCGCTGTTTAACATGAAGGCAGGAGAAAAACTTTATCTCCTCGGCTGGGTGGGCGAAGGTGATGGCTTGTTCTGGTACAAGGGCAAAACCTACATCCTCGATTACGATTATGCGCGCAAAGAGATCAGATACGGCCCGTCACCGCAGAACCAGTGGTGGGTAAAAATTCGGGACCAGCAAGGGCGTGAGGGTTGGGTTGCCGAAGCCAAAAACTTCGCCCATATGGATCGTTTCGAATAGTGACTGATAACCAGCCCCCCCAAGATCGGGGGGGCTGGCTGGGGATGACTCACTGCCCGGGTTGCAGCTTCATCTCTTGCAGATACTCCAGCACCTGGGTTTTGTAGTCCGCCTGATAGGAAAACTTGGTGCTGTCGCACGCCGCAATCAGGTTAACTGCGGCGCAGAACAGGGTTGCAGCCAGCAGCCCTTTGCCGACCCACTGCGGGTAACGACGGCTCCAGCGCACCAGCAGCAGCAGGGTCGGGAACAGGGCGTAGGGGAAAATCAGCATCAGGTGCCAGTAGTTGAAGATGATCGGCGAAAGCGCCGCACTCACCAGCACCGCCAGCACCGCTGCCAACGCATAGAGGCCGAGCCAGCTCTCGCCATCCACTTCGGCACGATCACTGCGCAGCAAGCGCGGCTTGAGATCACGCCACAGCTGCCAGTTGGCCTTGGCTGCCAGCAATACCGTTGCCGAGCCCACCCCGTAGATCACCACTCGCCACAGCCAGACCGCCGCCAACTGCAGATATTCGTGGCCCGCCAGCCAGATAAACTGGGTGTCGTTGACCAGCTTGCTGGCAAACAGCCAGGAGCCGTATCGCAGCCAGTAGAGCACCGATTTCAGCACCGGATAGACATGCACCAGCCCCCAGCCGATATAGCGCTGACGCGCTTCGGGATCGGCTTGCTGAGTGATCGCAGTGTTACTTATCGCCTCCAACATATACGGGATCAACGAGGCACCGATCAACAGGGCAGCCACCACCACCCCGCTCCAACTCACCTTGAGAATGCGGCGCCAGAACAGATAAGTGGACATCACCGCCAGCAGCGGCCAGGAGTAGTGCAACTGCATCGCCATGCCAATGGCCAGCAGGTGCACGATCATGTGCCAGAAGGAGGCCCGCTCGCGCATATGCCAGGCCGACCAGCAGTGCATGGCGGAGAAGAGGAACAGATAAGAGGGGTTGTAGAGCAGACTCTCGTACTGGAACCAGGGATTGAGCCAGCAGAGCACCAGAAACAGCAACCGCACAACATTGCTATTCAATACATTGCCATTCAATCCACGGTCATCAAACACCTGACGGATCACCGCATCAAACAGCAGGAAACCGACCAACCGCATCGCCAACAGCAGCAGCATGGGCGCATAAGGTGAATCCCATAGCAGCAAGGGCCCGCCAATCAGCCAGGCCGACAGACTCCCCGGCACATTACCCACCGCACTCGCCGCATTGCCATAGCTAAGCCAGACCCCCTCATAAGCACCAAGATAACCCTTGTAGAGCATCTGGGTCTGATCGCCGGTGAGGAGTTGGTGATCGGAAAATAACCAGGATAGCAGCAGCCCGGCAAATATACAGGCCGCGAATAATGCGTTATGGTATCGCCCACTAAGACCAATCATTGATCCACACCTATTGAAAAAAATTGCTAACGACTTTAACAGTTGCCAGCTGATTTTGCTCGTTTACGATTCACATTTTTAGTAGATTTACCAGTCAGTTATGAGACCCGCGGAGCAGTTATGACCCCACCAGTTAAAAAGTTTTTATTCATTGTTGAAGACTTGTATGGTGGTGGTGCGGAAAAGGTTCTGCTCAATACCGCATCCTTGCTAAAAGATGCAGGTGTCGATGTTACCTTGTTTACCTTGCGGGAAAAAATAGACCATACGCTACCTGACAACATTCACCCGATTAATCTTGGCATTGTCACAAAGCTGACTAAAGCCATATCCAATGTTGCGGTTGAAAAAATACAAGCATCTCTGATTTTTAAAAAAGTCAAAGAGAGCTCGCCTGACGTAATTATCTCATGCTCATGTGACAAAATTACCAGACACCTGCCTGATACACTGAATATTTATTACTGGATCCACGGAAATGTCACTGGCTTTGCCAAAGACAATGCCAAAGGATATGAAAAATTCAAGCGCTTCTATAATGGCAAGAAACTGATCTGCGTATCTCGTGGCATCGCGGACGACATTTTACAAAATGTAAAAGCCACACCAAAATCGTGTCAGGTGATTTACAATCCGTTTGATATCGAGAAAATTCAGGCGTTGGCCGATGAGCCTTTCAGCAAGCCATTTGAAAAGTATTTCATCCATGTCGGCACCTTCGAAGAACGAAAACGCCACGATCGTCTCTTGCAGGCATATCAGCTAAGCGGCGTTGCTACGCCACTCGTTCTGATGGGCAAAGGGGAGCGACGCCCTCACATTGCAGCCATGATCGAGGAGATGAACCTTGCCAGCAAGGTGAAGATCATCGACTTTCAGAAGAACCCCTACCCCTATATCAAATCAGCTCAGGCGCTCATCCTGACATCCGATGCTGAAGGGCTGCCAACAGTGCTTATTGAAGCACTTATCTGCCACACACCAGTTATCAGCGTGGATTGTCCGTCTGGGCCCGCTGAGATATTAACGACACCACTCGATAAATTTCTAATCCCGATGGAAGATATCAATGGACTGGCTATGGCAATTACAAGCGTGGATGGAACAAAAACACCCATTAAGTCAAAAAGTTATCAAATTTTTTCTAGTGAAAGTGTAACCGAAGAATTTATATCGCTATGAGACAGAGTTGGGGAAACCCCCAACTCTCTATAGATAATCAGCAACCCACTTTTCAAATACTGATTTAAATTCAGCGACGTTTATAAAATTCACGTCTTGCTGTGCAGACCTGGTTTCTGCGTAGATAATACTTGAACGAGGATTATTTGGATGCCACTCCACATTTTCTGGCATCCCGAAATTGTCATTATAAATACCAAGAACCGGTTTATTCAAACCTGTTGCTATATGCACTGTGGCAGTATCTACAGACACCATACCGGCACAATGCCTTGCCTGTGCAAAGAGCGCAGCCAAAGATGGCTTCTCATGATCAATAATAACCCTGGCGGGGTCATAAACATGAGATACAACGCGTTCAACGTCCTTCTCGCGGCCAGGTGGGTACAATAGACAAATGTTATAATTTGATGAACCAAGCATTGTGTTGATTAGCTCTATGATTTTCTCAACACTGAAACAACGGGATGTCCCACTACCATATGGATTGAAACACAACGTTTTATGACTTGGCCACCAAGAGCCAACCCTATCCTCAAAATCCTGGAAAAAAGGCACTATATAACTGGTGTCAGGGTTAACAATCCCCATATGCTCCAACAGCACCTTAAATTTCGTAGCGAAGTGCATCCCTGCTGTTTCTTGGCCTAGTTTTATATTAATACAGTCAAGATCATCATCAATCCCGGCTACATTTTTGCTCCCAACGTTGGAGATAAAATAAAGATCTTTCATCTTCATTTTTTGGCTAAAATGCACAAGATAATCTACATCCCCCAACTCACTGGCTAATTTTTTTAGCTCTATATAGCCAGCTCTCTTTGGTATTTCAAAGACGCTATCAAAATTAAAAAAATCTCTAAACAACGGAGCCATTGCAGAGCTGGTGATAACGTAGACTTTCCGCTCTGGAAACTTATTTTTAATCTCTCTTGCCACCCAGGAAGAGACGATTGCATCCCCAAGCTTCGCATCCCATCTAACAAAAACAGTGGCACCGTATGATGACGACCTCACTGATGGATGACGATCAAAAAGTAAAATACCTAGCTTGCGGCGAAGGATATCCCTCCACAATTGCAAGGTTTTAATCACAGCAATCACCTCTATCAATCTATATGCTGACCATAATTTCTGTCATCAATAGTCGACTGGAATAGTCCTACATCCAGACAACACGGCTCAACACCTGCGGCACTCAGTTTATTCCACTGCAGCCGCCCAGTGAGATAATCAGCAGGCATTCTGATTGGATAAGCTATTTTCAGCAGCTTGTAAGCGCCTGCCAGCGTAAGAATATATCCGCCTGTAGATATAATTCCTCGTTGTGAGCTTTTACTGGGTGTTAAATATTTTGCCAAACGATACCCTTCTGGCAAAGATGAGTATATTGGGAGGTGTTTCGCCTTGCCATGATGCAAGAATACAATGTCAGAGTTATTTTTATTAATGATCTCGCTGATGATAGCTTTGAAATGCATGTGGACGTAAATATCATCTTCTAAAATGACACAACGAGGAATATTTTTCTCCACCATCATTTCATATATATTGATATGACTCATGGCACAACCGACCTCACCCAAGCTAAGGTCATGACCGCAAGTCTCTCTTGCCAGATTAAAATCCACTTTCGCCAAGCGATCTGATGGCAATGATTTGCCATCTACAGCATCGAAAAACTCAAAGTTAACCCCCAAATGAGACATCTGGCGCTCTACCATGGCCCGCCTGTCAGCACTACGTGTCAAACTAATAATAAATACGGGTATCATAGTTATGATAAATCCTGCTTGAGTTCATGACAAAATAAAATAAAGATTAGGCTTAATGAGTATAGATACATCATGCTTTGGTGTTCAAAAGGTACATCAAACACCGCTCCAACAGCGAATGAGATAGGGATAAACACGCCAACAGACACAAACCCCATTTCTTTCGCAAAAAATATTGCCGGTAATATAAGCATGCCCAGCAAGAAAATTAATCCTACCCCCCCCCGAATAACCAAAGTCTGTAAATACTGATTGTGTGCATGTGCTAGCTCAGGGTTTAGCAACGCTTGTGGCACAAGCCCTTGCTTCACTTGTTCTTGCTTTAACACATCAAAACCATCAGTGCCCACGCCTATTAATGGCGAGTCGATAAAACCCAACCAAGCACTTTCCCATGCTACCGCTCTGAGCCCAAGAGATGTGCTGTAATTTCCATTTTCCATGTTTACAACATCAGAAAAACCAGCATCTATTCTATTTTTAACTATACTGTTGTTTAAACATAGCATTCCGAATGCCAACAACAACCCTAGCGTGATTGAAATATATTTCAATGGTTTTCTTGTTATTTTAAAAAATAACAAGCATGTAATCACAACTATGAACGCTAGCCAAACACCACGACTTTGTGAAAGATATAGTGCGCACAGAGAGAATAGTGCCGAAATGATAGACAGCCCTTTTTCAAGAGAATTATCTGAGAAAGAAAAAGAAATCCACATATTGAGAATTGCTAATGTCAGGGCTGCTTGAGAAAAAATGATCGCGTTTGTAAAACCCTCGACTCTAACAACGCCATGATTATATTGCCATATACTAATAACGCCTAGACCCAATCCACCAAAAATAATTCCATAACAACCAGCTTTTAGTACAGCAATGTGCCGTGGCATTAAAAGTGCGAAACATATAACATATATTATGGTACGCATAATACCATATTGGTCACCGTGAACCTGTCTATTTACGAACAGATAAATGGCATAGGATAATAAAATCCATATTATATAACGATTTTTAATCCCCACAGGATAACGATGGATATAAAAAGAAACTATGCCAATTAAGGATGCCACGACAATAAGGTTAGATAGATATGTTTTACCATCAATAAAGAAAAACATTCCGCTAAATACGAAAATCAGGGTGCATGAAAAAATCAAAAGAGCAAATCGCTCCATGCTTATGACGTTTTTTGATATCACTTTGATTTCCTGAACACATAATTCCCACGAATTTTTCGCCACAGCCCAAACACATCAGTGCGGGGGAAGATGGCGATCCGGCGGATCTGGAAAGGGTCCTGGTGCATTGCTTTGGGGCCGCTGTTGGTGGCGACGGCAAAACGATACCCGGCGGCAATAGCCTGCTGCTTGGCGCTGTCGTTTATATCTCCGTAAGGGTAAGCGAACGAGAGCAGCGGATGGCCAAGCAGGGCTTCTAGCTGGCGTTTATTCTCCTGAATTTCATGAGCTTGTTGCTCGGCTGTGAGCTGACTCAAGCGGGGATGGGTCAGGGTATGACCACCAATCTCCACATGACCGCTTGCGGCCAGTGCTTTGACCTGCTCACCACTCATTAGCGAAACCTTGGTATCTGGATTGGTTGGATGCTCCACATCCCAACGGTTATAGCCTTCGCCAGTGACCACGTACACCACGGCTTTGTAACCATATTTTTCCAGCAGCGGCAGCATGCGGGTCAGATTGTCCTGATAACCGTCATCGGCGGTGATCATCAGGTACTTCTTGCCGTATTGCAGACGGTGGATAAAGCCTTTGTCCGCCAGATCGCGGAAAGTCAGGGTTTCGTAGCCGAGCCACTTCATCAGGCGCAGATGCTTCTCGAACATGGCGATTGGCATCCAGGTGCCATGCACCCCCTTCTCGCTATCCTGCTCGATAAAGCGGTGGTACATGATGACCGGCATCTCGCGGCGCAGGGTTTCCACCACCGCATCCTGATAGATGGATTCCAGACCGGATACCACCCCCTGCAAGCCATACTCGTCCTGAATACGCTGACGAATTGTCTCCGGCACCGTCTTGCTGGCCAGGGCGGATACAATCTCTCCCTTCAGCGCAGCAAAATCGATAGCCAGATCCTTGGGACCAATATCGCCAAAGTTGCTGGCCAGCGCTTCATCCATATTCTGCTCGGTCACCAGACCGATGGCCTTGGCTTCACCGATGGCAAAGGCGGGGCGACCGCAGAGCAGTGCCTCCATCGCCACCCGACCCGCGCCGATCACCAGATCGCTCCCCGCCAGCAGAGCGGGTACATCGTCGACGTAACCAACAAACTCGGCACGACCTTCAAAACGGGCAAAGCGCTCCGGCACTTTGGTACCGCTGACAATCCGCACCCGACAGGCATCAAGATCAAGCACTTCGTCGAGCAGTCGGTAACAAAGCTCCCCTTTGGGGCCACTCAGACGACCTATGATGGCAATCACCGGCTTGGGATTGTCCGGCGCCGGCACAGGCTGGAATTTGTCGGTTTCGATACCGTTACGCAGCACCTGCACGATCGCAGGATCGACCCCCAGATTGTCGACAATCTGATGGGCAATATCCTCACAAACGGCAACAGTCCTAAACCCAAGAGCATGGAAGGCTTTGCGCGAAGCGTGCACCGGCTGGCGGCCATGGACCGTGGTGATCATCGGGGTGCCAGTCAGCTTGCAGGCCACATAACTGCTCCAGCCGGAGGCGCGGGAGTGAGCGTGTACCAACTGGATATGGTGCTTCTTGATGAGATAGATGAGGTAGAAGACGTGCCAGAAACGGCGCAGGATGCTGCGCTTGTTAAATCGAAGCTTGAAGACGGGGCCAAGGGTCGGCTTGGTCAGGGTATCTGACACATAAAAGACGTTGTGACCACGCCGGGTCAGTTCATTACCGACCGTGGTGGCATAGACCTCAGCGCCCGTCACCTCGAGCTGGGAGAGTGCCATCAATATATTCATCCTGCACTCCTCCCATTAACCAAATCCGCATGAAGCGCATAACTAGAGGAATATTTACTATCTCCATCCAATAACAGCTCGATCTGCCTCATGCTCTCCCGAAGATTGAAAATTTTGGCTCGATCCTTCGATAAGGAACCATATTTTGATAGCATGTTTTTATTTTCAACCATTTGGCGTATTGCCAGTGCCAACGCATTTTCATCCCCGACAGGAACGAGAACACCATATTTTCCGCCATCGAGAGCTTCATTAGGTCCGGTACAATCTGTTGACACAATGGCCTTCCCCAACGCCATCGCTTCTACGAGTACAACCGGGTAACCCTCATAATGTGAGGACATGACGAATAGATCGCTATCAGCAAGAAATGGATATGGATTTTCCTTAAATCCAAGCAAGCTTGTACTATTACCAATATTATTAATATTAATAAATGATTCTAACCCATCTCTATCATCACCTTCTCCCAAAATAGTAAGGTGATATTTAACCCCTGCATCAATATTTATCTTATGAGCAGCAAGTAATATATCGAATCCTTTTTGGGCATTGCATAGCCGTCCGATAGCAATAACTTTTATTTGCTCATCACTATCAATATGCTCACGACTCTTCCGCATTATGTCTTCGATGTCAACAGGGTTATAAACCACTTGAGTATATGGTTTCACCTCAGGATACAATTTCAATAATGCATGTTGTGCTCCTTTAGAGACACAAACAATGTTATCCATTTTTTTATAAACGATATGTTCAACTTTCCTAGGAAGAATTTTATGGCACAACAAGTCTATATGAACCCATG